>JAFRRK010000042.1 GCA_017428115.1 Bacteroidales bacterium
AACTGCTACCTGACTAAAAGATTTTTTGCCATGTCTGGTCTCAGACCTAACATGTCCTTAAATGCCAAAATTTTCAAAGAACTATATGATATTGCGGCTTGCGCCGCTTGATTTGTTAAAATTTTATTTCCGAACTATTGTAAGTTAGTTAAAGTCATGAAACTACTTAGTTGCTTCGTTCTTTCTTCGTTTCTCCTCTGTTTCTCCCCCGTATTAATAGCGTAGAACCAGCGACTTACAAGCTTCCTAACTTTTGCCTCGCAACGAAACCTTATGGTAGGGAAAAGTGTGTGATAGTGTGGTTTGTTGAATAAAGAAGTCTTGTAATGCTTTATTTTTTTAATTTTTTTTTGCTGGGTCTGTAGTATTTTTGCCTTTCGCGCGTTTATATAGCAAATGACGCAAAAGGAATATAACAACGGTGTGAGCCTGTGGGCGGACGATGTGTTTCGCTTTGCAGTGCGGTGCGGAGGCGGCGACGAGCTGTCGAAAGATGCTGTGCAGGAGGCGTATGCATCGTTGTGGGAGCGACGCGAGAGGGTGGAGGCAGAGAAGGGGAAGTCGTTCCTGTTCTCAATAGTGCACAACTATTTGATGAGTCATCACCGCCACGAGACGGTGCGTCAGCAGACCCTGCCACTGCTACAGCCCGACAGGGTGGTGCCTCCCGACGAAGGTTTCGACCTGCAGGATGCACTGCATAAGGCTTTGGCACACCTGCCAGAGGTGCAGCGTGCCGCCATACAGCTGAAGGATGTGGAGGGCTACAGCTGCAAGGAGATTGCCGAGATTTTGGGCTTGAGCGAGAAACAGGTGTCGGTATATCTCTTCCGTGCACGGGTGTCGTTAAAGAAATCATTAATCGCATTAGGCTATGACAATAACAATTGATAACTACGAGGAGTATTTTTACCGCTATTGCGAGGGTGAGCTGAATGCCCAGGAACGGGCTGAGGTGGAGGCGTTTGCCGTGCAGCACCCCGAGCTGGCTGAGGAACTACGGCTCTACGACCCCACGCTGAAGCTGGAGGACATCCCGCTCGCATACCCCGACAAGGACGGCCTCTTTCACCGCGAAACCAGGGTGGTGCCGCTATGGTGGTGGGTTGCTGCCGCCTGTGTAGCTGCGGTGCTGGTTGGCGGAGTGTGGCTGATGTGGCCTGACGGCAACAGGCAGGGGCAGCAGAACATGGTTGCCCAGAGGCGTCAACCTATTCCTATGGTGACAACGCCGCAATCCATCCCCCAACAGCAGGAATCGGCCAAACCCCATACGCCAAGCAATAGTGCAACCACTTTATCGACCAAACAGGCTCAGCCCTCACATCTTGATACTACCCCAGCTGCCACCCCATTGCTTGGCAAGGAGGAACAACCGCCCACGCCTTTTGAACCAAATATGGCTGACATTGAGCCTATGCTGGCCTCTGCCGAGCCTGTTCCCCCACAGCAGCAGGAGGACACACTGGTGATAGAGTATATCGACATCATGCTTATGCCCTCGCCCCAATCGGTGGTCGAAGTGGAACAGATAGCCTGCCAGCCCACGGTGCGTGACCGTTTTATGGCATTCCGCAGCCGTGTGAGCAACACAGTGCGCGACTATGCCTACCACTCTTATTCCGAGGCACGTGCCGAGCTGCGCACCCGCATTAAGTATTAGAATAACAATTAAAATGTGTATAATATGAAAAGTAGAATCATTTCTCTGTTCGCCCTGCTAATGATGGCCTACGGTGCCGCTGCGGGCGACAACACACCACAAACCACCGACGACACGCTGAAGGTGTATCGTATGAATTTCACGAACAAGATTGACCACCTCAAGTTCACCGGCTACTGCAAGGTGGAGCTGGTGAACGACACGGTGGAGTATCTCGAATGCTTCGACCCCAGCGGCAATAGCACCACTATGCCCAAAGGCATCACTTACGGCTTTCGCTCCAATCATGGCAAGTTCAACCATTTCAGCCTCGAAACCCTCCCCGGGGTGGGCAGGATGCGCCTGCATCTGGTGATGAATGCCGCCACGACGATATATACCGAGGATTATGCACAGGTGGAAGTGGTGTGCCCGGCCAAGTTGGCTAGGATGTCGGTCTACGCCGAAGATTACAGCTATGTGACCCTCCATGCACTGCCAGGCATCGACACCATCCGTGCCCGCCAAATGCGATTGACGGCGGAGGACTATTCCGCTGTGTCGGTGACGACGCCTTGCGTGGCAGACGATTTCTTGTTCAAGGCTTCCGACTATGCCAAGGTTAACGTAGCCTATTGTTTCGGCACCAATTTGCATTCGGTCGAAAAGGACCGGGCAAAGGTGAATGTGGCGAACTTCAATGTTGCCAACACTGTGTTTGCGGATGAATATGAGGATGTGTTCGATTGGGAAGAGGACACTGATGAGTCTCCCTCTACAACGAAAGAGCTTATGAAACAGCGCGATGCTCGTGCCGATTGGTACAGCGACGCCTTCCGCGTCGACTTTCTCTGGGGTTTCCTCAACTGGGGCGACAAGCCTTACAACGGACTCATGCGGATGGATGGCGGCTATGCCCTCAACACTACATTCTCCTCCTACCAGTTGGAGGCGGTCTACTATCCCTTTGTCAACAGCACATGGCATCTGGGCGTAGGCTTGGGCTATGCGTCCGACGTGTTCAAGTTCGTGGATGAATATGTCTATATGGGTGTAGACCCGACGGGCAAGACCTCGTTCTTTTCAGAATCTGTGGACCAAGGCGACTGCAATACCCGCCTCGTGGCACGCTATGTCACCTTGCCCCTCATGGTACGCTGGGAGCCTTCGCGCAGTAGCGACTTCTTTATCGGACTGGCAGCCATCCCAGGGCTTAACTACAACAATTTCCATACAGGTTTGAAACATAAGACGGTCTATGCCAACGGTGCCTCCTACAAAGACCGCGACAATGCCACCAACGTGATGAACCCCTTCCGTCTGGATGCCCGTCTGAGCATTGGTATGCCGAATATCTACGCCTACCTGCAAATGGCAACTATACCCATAAACACAGGCATGGATAAAGATGTCTACCCAATAAAACTCGGTATTGCCATCTCTCTTGGCGATGATGATTAATAACCAATAAAAAACTATATAAAAATGAAAAGTGCTGTTTCTTATATATATATATCAATTAGTTAATAGAATGAAGCGACTAACCATTCTTCTGCTCTCTGTGCTGGGCATAGCATCAACCCTCCATGCCCAGACAGGGCAGGTGTCGGGCCGGTTGGTGGACGACAACCGCAACCCCGTGGCCTTTGCCAATGTGGTGCTTCATCCTCAAGAAGGCGACAGCATTCTTGCCGGCACTACCAGCGACGAAAATGGCCAGTTTTCCATCGCCATCACACCTGGCAACTACCGCCTCGTTGCCTCCTCGGCAGGCTACGAGCGGGTAGAGGTGCGCTGCAGCGAGGGCGACCTTGGCGAGCTGACTATGAACGCCAAGCAGTTGCAGGAGGTGAAGGTAACGGCTAGTCGCACCACCGAGGAGATAGATCGCTTTGTGGTGCTGCCAAAGAAGGAGGAGGTTGAAGCCGCAGGACGCACATTGGTGTTGCTCGACATGTTGAACCTGCCTGGACTGAAAGTAGATGTTGCGTTGCAGTCCATCACCGTCGACGGCGGCATGGCTATCCTTCAAATCAACGGCAAGGAAGTCCCATTGGCTCGACTTGCCAATCTCAAGGCCGACCAAATCAGGCGCGTCGAATATTCCAACAATCCCGGCATACGCTACCTAGACCGCGGTGCGGCAGGCATCATCAACATCATTTTGAAGGAGCGTGAGGATGGTGGCAGTATCGTGGCGCAGGCTCAGACGGCACTCACTACTGGCTTTGTCAACGGCTACCTGCAAGGCAGCTACCACAAGGGCAAGAGTGAGTTTGCATTGGAGTACACTCTCGGCTACCGCAACTACGACAACGTTCCATACGTATTGGAGGACAGCTACCTCGACCTCGCCAGAACAGTCACTCGCAGTCAACGCACCAATATGCCTTTCTGGTATATCAGTCATACCCTCAATGCCGAATACACCTACCAGCACAACGACAGCACCATGTTTGTGGCTTCGCTGCAGGACAATTTCTATTCGAAGACACTCAATGCCTTCGGCTCGATGACAGAGACCGACCGCGGCATCACTACCGAGCAGAGTATGACGCAGCACAACTATATGAAAGACAACCTGCCCAAGCTCGACCTCTTCTACACCCACAAGATGTCGCATGGGCAGAAGATAGAGCTGAACGTAGTGGGCGAATACTCCGTCGACAAATACGACAACACACTATCGTATGTCTTTGGCGAATGCGGCACACCCGTTGACTACTCCACTATCATCAATGGGCATGGCTACGCCCTTAGCGGCGAAGGTGTCTACAGCAAGAGTTTCGGCAGAACAATGCTCAGGACAGGGCTTCAGTACCAACACAACTTCTCTGAGAACGAGTACACCCTCTACAACATCACCTCTGCCATGACCAAGGACAACGCCTACCTATATGCCGAACTGCAAGGCTCACTTGGAAGCACAGTCTCTTATCTCCTTGGCTCGGGTGCCAAGTTCCTCAATGTCACAGACGGCACAAGCAGCCAGCTCTATCTGCGCAATCTCAGCACCGCCCGCTTGCAATGGCGCATCTCAGACCGCTGGTCGCTCACTGCCATGTCGCAATACTCACCCTCGCTCCCCTCGCTCTCGCAACTCTCACCTGTATTTCAGCAGACCGACGATGTGGAGGGCATGGAGGGCAACCCCACTCTCAAGCCCAGTGAGACACTTTCCAACAGCCTTATGCTGCGCTATATCCACACTTCGGGCTGGTATGCTCTCGCCACTACCGGCGCAATACATAAGTTTCATCCCATCTTTGGTGCCTATATTTATGAACTAGGGCGTGACCTCTTCGTCAGCAGCTATCACAATGCCGACCGTTGGCAGTGCCTCTATGGTTACGCTCAGGTGGGTGCGCAGGGGTTGTGGCATCACCTCAACCTCTCGCTTGATGCCACCTACTACCATTACATCTCCAAGGGCCCTCTCTTTTTGCACACCAGGGACAACCTCACTGCCTCTGCCAATGCGCAGTTTTATTGGAACAGCTTTGTGGCAGGAGCCAATTTCACCCTCCTCCCGCAATGGACCCTCCACGGCGAGAACTATGTGATGAACGAAATGGCTCAAACCATCTATATCCAGTACCGCTGGCGCAACCTGCAGGCTATGCTTGCATGGCACTGCCCCTTCAATCCCGACGGCTATCGCTACGAGACCATCGGCCTCAGCAATGTGCATCCTTACCACCACACCAACTGGACTGCCAACAACGGCAACATGCTCGTCCTCGGCCTCACTTGGCAGATGGATTATGGCAAGCAGTACCACAAGGCTGAAAAGACCCTCCAGAATGGCGGCTACGACAACGGCATGGTGCGGTAACTCTCCATAATTATTTTGGCTGACACAGGGGTCAGCCCCTACGGTATATTACTTTGTGAATTGATGCAACAAAGGGCGGCTTTATGCCACCCTTTGCTGTATTATACTATTTCCTCCTAGGCAGCGGAGTCTCAGGTTTCTTGCGGTCGCCTAGCAGGCGTGTGGCTCCGATATAGCGGCGTGAGTAGTAGGCCTCGTTGGAGTAGGAGTGTATCACCCCTGTCGAGGTGGCGGCATGGATGAAGCGAAATACCCCTGTGTTGGTGTCCACCTCGGTGACGATGCCTGTGTGCCCTACGCCGCCCTTGCCCGAGCGCCCTTGCCAAAAGACGAGGTCGCCCCGTTGCAGCTTCTTAGTCTCTTTGATGTGCCTTCCCAATCGGTATTGAGGTGCGCTGCCTCCGGGCAGTGTGTAGCCAAACTGCAAATACACATAGCGTGCAAAGCCGGCGCAGTCAAACGCCTTAGGCCCCTTTCCTCCATAGTGGTAGGGCTTGCCCAGGTGGCGGCGTGCCTCCTCGATGAGACGGTCGGCGGTGTCGGGTGTGTTGTTGAATTGTTCCACCGTCTCACGCAGCAGGGGTACGGTGGCACTGCTCACGGTCCACGCATGGTTGTTCCATGGGGCTCTGCCCGTGATGACTCCCTGTGCCCATAGCTGCCCCATGGTGCATAGTCCAATGGCAAGTATCAGCCACCGTTTCATTGCTTTGAAGGTGTTGCCTCGGCGGGTAGGGCAGGGGCGTGGTCGTCCTTTTTCTCGCTGTATACGTCCAGCGCGACAATGACGGCGGTAAATGCCCAAAACGGCACCGAGAGTTTGTCGGTGTCGAGGAAATTGTTGAAGACACCGTGTATATAGTACGTCAGCAAGCTTAGCGTGAAAGCCAATGCCATGTTTGCCACCTGCTTGTCATTGGCTGTGCGATAGACGCGCACACCTGTGGCAAAGGTGGTCATGAATATGCACACCACCAGCAGCACCCCCGGCACCCCTTGCTCTGTTAGCGGGCCTATATATTCGCTGTGGGCGTTGCCTAGGTTGCCCGCGTTGGTGCTGATGGTTGACAGCTGATAACTGCGTTGATAGCTGGCATAGAGGAATTGGTATGTCCCTGGCCCACAGCCCAGCAGTGGTTTCTCCTTCCACATACGTATTGCCGACGCCCAGCGGTTCAGCCGCTCCAGGTTGCTTGCGTCGGTAGAGATGTTGGAGATAGACTTAATCTGCCCAGCAAGGTCGTAGGAGCTATCCTGGTGATTCTTGCCCAGCTTATACAGCACATCGCTCTGGTAGCTGAAAAACACCCCTACTCCCAATCCGAACAGCAGCACCATCCACTTCACCTTCATGCCCATGCGTATCAGGAAATAGACCCCTATCGCGCCCAGCACACTCAGCCATGCCGCACGGCAGTAGGAGAAGAACAACCCCACTATCAGCAGTGCAAAAATGCCTAAGAAAAACAGTCTCGCCCACCCCTTGCTGCCACGGCTGAAGATGAAGTAGAATGCCGCCGGCAGGAAGAGGGCTATCACGCACCCGTAGGCTGTATGGTCGTTATAAAAGGGGCGCATCACGCGGTGCAGTGTCTGAAGGTCGCTGAAGTTTCCCACCGTCTTGGCAGTGGCAAGGCACACCACGGCAATCAACCCTATGGCGTAGCACCAGAAGAACTGCCGTATTCGCTTCTTGTCGCGGAATATCTGTGCCGCAGCAAAGAAGAACGGCACCACAAACCACAGCCGCGCCAGCCAGTATTTGAACGACACCAGCGGTATGGTCGATGTGCAGCTTGTTATCAGCATCCATGCCAGCGATGCCAGCAGCGCGATGCTCACCGGGTGTCGCAGCAGCCGCACATCATAACTGCGACTTGCCAACGCACGGAAGAAGAACATCAGCGTGAACAATATCATCATCGGCTCCACCGGCATCGACAGTTCCATCTTGGGCACTAGTGCCATATCGATGGCAAACGGAGTCAGCAACGCCATGCAGAGCAGTCCCGTTTCAAACCTCACCACAAATAGCAGCAACACCAGGCCCGCCAAAGGTATTAGCGACAGGTAGTAGAAATCCTTCAGAAGCAACATTGAGTTGGCCACGGCAAACAGCAGTGTTACCGCCACGGCAATGACGGCAGCCTTGTTCTCTTTGAGCCAACTTTTAGCCAAGGATAGGAATGTTTTATTATCAGATTATTCGGATAGTCAGATTATTCCGAAACTCTGGATTATTCAGTTTTCTTCTCTTCTTCCTCCTTTTTAGCCGCGTCAATAAGCAGCAACACCAGTATGC
Source organism: Bacteroidales bacterium (assembly GCA_017428115.1). GTDB lineage: Bacteria > Bacteroidota > Bacteroidia > Bacteroidales > P3 > Colimorpha. Next base: position 7,780 of record JAFRRK010000042.1, read on the forward strand.
ACATCACCACCGCGCCAAAGGTGCCCAGCAGCACTATCACACTGCGCTTGGGATAAGCCTTCTTGTCGGGCGCCACGGCCTGGTCAAGCAGGAACTTGTAGCTCACCTCCTCGTTCATATCCACTTGTGTCTGTGCGGCACGGGTCTCGAGGTCGGCCAGCTCGTGGCATTTCTCGTTAATCATCTGCGTCAGTGCCAGCGAATACTGAGGATTGCGGCGCAGGCTGTCCTGCAGGTCGCGTATTTCCTCGCCCAGTCTGGTGCAGACACCCTCCATCAGGTCGGCGGCATTGCAGGCGCGTGCGTGGTGAATACGGTGGCACACAGTGTCGTAGTTGGCAGCAATAAAGTTAGCCATGTCGGCAGCCCACTGCGGGTCGACGTCCAGCACGGACACCTCCACGCCAAGATACTCCGTCCGCTTCACATTCACGTTGCCGCGATACTGCTCGTGCAGCTTAAACATCTTGTGCGGGTCGTCTTGGCCGATGCCGTAGTGCTCCAGCAGATTGAAACGGCTGCACACATCGCGCTCCATCGACTCAGACAGCAATATCTGAATGCAGTATTCGCAGTCGCGCTCAATGCCGTAGTCCATAAAGTCCAAGCTGTAGTGATAGTCCATCACGGCCTTGCTCAGGCGGTTAGAGTTGGTGGGGAACAGCGTGGCCGTAGCTTTATAGCGTGGAGTGATGAACAGCGACACTGCCACCGATGCCGCCAAGGCGATGCCAAACACCCACAGCAGCAGTTTCCACCATTTGCCAAAGAAACGTATCGTGGCCTTGTGGTCGTAGTCGTTGCCGAAAGAATTGTTAGCCATATAGATTATTTTATTAGAATAAAAATTATTTCAATAACGTCACCACCCCCGTATTATTGCCCCCGACATCACTTTTTTCCAATATTCCCTTGCGCTTAGTTCCTTCAGGGGTCGTCCTGATTTCGTCATATATTCTATACTTATACTATATATATACTTTATTTATTCTATTGTATATAGTATAACTGAAGTATATATTAGTATAAATAAACTATAAGTATCTAACCTTTAACGTCGTTAGTGCGCAGCCGGAGTGTTAAGGCTTGGGAAATGCGGCGGTTGAGTGGTGAAGTGATGTTATAATGTATTGATTGTTTATGGTTCGTAATGTAGCATTGCCCATGGAGTGTGTTAAATAGTGTTAATTTGCTAAATATTTCTTTTTAGTTTGAAAAGGTGTCGTATCTTTGCAGTGTACTAGTTTAGTAATACACTATAACTGTAATGCAAATAATAGTCATTAAGACAAATTGTTAGACGAAATGTAAATAATATTTGAACGAGTAAAAAAAGTAAAAAAATAAAATTTTAACGCCATGATTGAGATAAAAAACCTAGATTTTAGCTACAAGCACACGCCCGTGTTTCACAACATCAACCTCACCTTCCAGCCGGGCAGCATCTACGGCCTGCTGGGTGAGAACGGCGTGGGGAAGACAACCCTGCTTAAGATTATTTGTGGGCTGCAGGAGCCGCAGGCGGGCACCTGCCAGGTGGACGGCTACACCACGTTCGACCGCGAGCCGAAGTTTCTTGAAAACATTGTGTTTCTGCCTGACGAGGTGGTGCTGCCCGAGAACGACACGCCTTCGCATTATGTGAAGGAGTTGGCCCCGTTTTACCCTAAGTATGCCTACGGCACCTTCTTGCATCTGATGCAGGAGATGGGCGTCGACGCCGAGCGGAAGTTTAAGGAGATGTCGTTCGGACAGCAGAAGAAGTCGCTGATAGCCTGCGCACTGTCGTTGGGGACGGATTATGTGCTGCTGGACGAGCCGACCAACGGCTTGGACATCCCGTCGAAGACCGACTTCCGCACATTGCTCTCCAAGCGTGCCGACGAGGGTACTACCATCATTATTTCCACCCATCAGGTGAAGGATGTGGAGAACCTGATTGACCCTATCATCATACTGACTAACGACGATGTGCTGCTGAATGCCGACATGGCCACTATCACAGGCAAGCTGAGTTTCGACTACGACCCCGTGGCCAACCCCGAGGCGCTATACACCGAGCAGCTGCCGGGCGGCTTTATGAATGTGTGCATCAACCGCGACGGCCGCGAGAGCCAGGTGAATATCGAAGGCCTTTTTAACGCTGTGCTGCGCAATAGGGAAACTATAAAGAAACTGTTTGAATAAATAATAAACTAGGAAATACTAGAGATTCTAGAAACACTAGAAAACAATAAAAAAAAGAAGACCATGAATAACACATTTGAATGGAGCCGTTTTTGTAAAGTGGTTCGTAAGGATTTCAGCAATATCTGGCAGAATGCCGGAACATCGCTTTTGATTATCACCCTCTTGCCCATATTGGCTTGGCTGCTGTGGTGGGCGATGAGCGGCATTGAGGAGATGCCCACCATTGTGCCCGAGGTGCGCTGGTGTTTCATAGCAGGGTCGGTGATGCTGGCCGCCATTGTGTCGCCCTCGCGTATGTACCGCACCAGCAACTTGCAGAAAGAGGGCATCTATTTTGCCATGCTGCCAGCCTCGAAGTTGGAGAAGTATGTGAGCATGCTGCTGTTCACCATTGTGGTGTGCCCGCTGCTGTGCTTCTTGGGCGGAATGGTGTTGGACTATTTCCTGACGCTGCTGCCCTTTGGCCCGTATAGCAAGTGGCTGTGGCAGACCGACTATCTGGCCGATACACTGGATGGCTATAGCGCGTTGGTGTCTGGCAAGTTCCCTAATGTCGACGAGAACACTATGATGTTGGTTCAGGTGGTTAAGCCAGGCCGAGTGGTGCTGTATGCTGTGTTGTGCCATTTGAGCTATGTGTCACTCTTCTTGTTCACCAACACCATATTCAAAAAGCACAAGGTGTTGCAGACGCTACTGTGGACATGGCTAATCAGCTTTGTGTTGAATATTGTCATCACTCCCATTTTGGGCGCTATGTTGATGAATGGCAACTGGTTGGATGTGTTTCTTGAGACTGCCGACCCGGTGAAAAGCTTAAATACAGCCTATTGGGTAGCAATTACATGGAGCATTGTGCTGACCACGGTGTTCTTCTGGTGGGCCAGCTGCAGGCTGAAACGCATGAAATACTAATTGAGGTAAGAAGTAAGAGCTAAGAACTAAGAAGTAAACACAATATATCAACAATTAATAATTAAAGATATGAAAAGCAACAGATATTTATATGCCGTAGCCTTTGCCCTTTTTGCGACGATGAGCGGCTGCAAGCTTCATAATTCGAATGATTATGAAAACTTTATGGAGCGCTATACGAATAAGTACGGCCGAGTGACCTTGGGCGACAGCAAGGATGCCAAACATTACACTATGGGCGGCGCCTCGTTCGCCAACGCCGATGTGACGGAGTTGAACATCGACTGGGTCAGCGGCACTGTCGCCATCGAAGCTTACGACGGTACGGAGGTGGTCATCAGTGAGACCTCTGAAGACGCTCTGACCGACTCCACCACAATGCATTACTACCTGGAACCTGACGGAACGCTGAACATCAAGTTCGGCATCCCCGGCATGAGGGCCCAAGGAGAGAATCTTCCCGCCAAGAATCTCTTAGTGCGTGTGCCGCGGTCGTTGAGGCTGGACGATGTGGAGGTGAACGGTGCCGGCCAAGACATCAGAATTGACAGCGTACGCTGCGGAGCCTTGGAGATGAACAGCGTGTCGTGGCAGATAGCGCTGAACGAATGCGAGATTGAGGACATCGAAGTAAACAGTGTCAGCAGCAATGTGGAGGCCACCTTCAGCAAGATGCCCGAAGAGATAGAGTTGAACAATGTGTCTGGCAGCACGGTGCTGTATGTGCCAGAGGATGCCGGCATCACACTGGAATGGAACGGAGTGGTGGCCGATTTCCACAGCGAACTGCCCGTTGCGAGCAGGGGTAAGAAAAAGATTATCGGCAACGGGGCCTGTGCAATAGAAGGCAATTCCATCAGTGCCGAACTTGACATTAAAGTTAAAAAATAATCGATTATGGACTTCAAGAAACAGAAACCTATATACCTCCAGATAGCCGACACGCTGTGCGAGCGCATCGTGGCAGGGGAGTGGCAGGTGGACGAACGTGTGCCGTCGGTGCGCGACGTGGCTGCTGAGCTGGGCGTGAACCCCAACACGGTGATGCGCACCTACGAGTACCTGCAGGGCGAAGAAATCATTTATAACCGCCGTGGTGTGGGCTATTTTGTAGACCCCAAGGCAGGCGAACGCATCCTCAAGATGCATCGCCAGGAGTTCCTCAACGACGAGTTGCCCTACTTTGTGCAACGCATGAACTTACTGGGATTCACTTGGGAGGAACTGATTGAGGAAAGTAAGAAATAAGAGCTATGAACTAAGAAGTTATAGACGCTAAACTATTTAAACTGTATAAACATGAAAAAAGTGATTTTAATACTTCTGGGACTTGTGTGCATGATAGCTTCGGCTGAGGCGCAGAGTGTGAGTGTAAGAGGCACGGTGCGCGATGCGAAGACGGGCGAGCCCCTGCCGCTGGTGAACGTGGGATTGATGCGCGTGGCAGACACAGTGTTTGTGCGTGGCACAGCCACCGACTTCGACGGGGCTTTTCATATCAAGGATGTGAAGCCCGGCACCTATCTGTTGCAGGCCAGTTTTGTAGGCTATGATAAGTATACCGAACAGGTGGAGGTGAAAAAAGATGTGAGCGGTCTTGCCATTTCACTCAAAGCCGGTGCCACGACGTTGGAGGCTGTGCAGGTGGTTGCGGAGAAGCCCCTCTATGTGATGGACGGCGAGAAGAACATGTACAACACCAAGGAGGATGCCTCCATACAGACGGGTACGGCCAGCGACGCCCTGCAGAATGCGCCGGGAGTGGAGGTGGATGCCGAGGGCAACATCACCCTGCGAGGTGTGAGCAGCGTGGAGATATGGGTCAACGACCGTCCCTCGCACATGAACGAGGAGGCGTTGAAACAGTATATCAAGCAGCTGCCTGCCAACGCCATCGAGCGCATCGAGGTAATCACCAATCCCTCGGCACGCTATTCCACCTCGGGCGGTGTTATCAATATAGTGACCAATCAGAAGATTACCCGCAACGAACTGCTGTGCGTGGGAGTGCGGGCTAGAACTTCGCCCAGTGTGTCGCCGTGGATGTCGTATGTGTGGGCCAACGAGAAGGTGGACTTCAACTTCTACCTCAATGCCGACTACTCGCACCACAATATGGAAAGCGACGGCACCACCACCCTCTTTGATGCCAATGGCGACACCAGCCGCTACCAAAGTAAAGAGAGCAAGTCCCGTGCCAACAACATCGGTGGCTACACCGGGATTAACCTCAACTGGAATATTACGGACAAGACCCACCTCTCCACATGGTTGGGCATGTACCCCTACTGGGGTCGCAACCTTAGCGAGATGGACCTTCAGTATAAGGAGTATCACCCCACTATGCGCAATCTGGGCTATCATTACACCCTCGACAACAGCGACGGTTTCGGCTGGGGCGGCTATGCCGGGGCTTGGTTAGAACACCGCTTCGACACCACGGGGCGCAAGCTCTCCTTCAGCTTCAACGGCAACACTTGGAACAACGACGGCACAGGCTACGAGGTATTTGCCTACTATAACCCCCTGCGCGACACGCTTATGCGTCGCAACACCACGCGCAACTCCAACCCGTCGGGCAGCATGTCGTTGGACTATACCCACCCGCTGAAGAACCAGTTTGAACTGCAGGCTGGTTTGGAGGCTGGTTTGAGTGGTGGCACCTTGTACCAGGCCATCGACACCCTTCTTGCCAACGATTATGTTCAGGTTCCGCTGCGGTCGTATGAGGGGGTAGAGGATGGTAGGCATCTCAACGGCTATGTCACTTTGCAGAAACGATGGGGTGGTTTCACCGCCAAGCTGGGTCTGCGTGGCGAGCAGGAGTGGAAGCACAGCACATGGAACTATCTAGATGGCACCGGCACCACCGTGGTGGACACCGCCTTCTTTGGCCTTGTGCCCAGCATCCACCTGAGCTATCAGACCAAGACCTTCACCAGCTACAGCCTCAGCTATACCCGCCGACACACCACGCCGGGCATGACACAGCTGTCCACCTTCCGCCGCTTCGACGATTACAGCTACGAGACGGGCAACCCCAACCTCCTCATCAGTTATACCCACAACCTTGAGGCCGCCTTCAACAAGTACATCATGGGCTTCGGCAACATCGGCGTAAATGCTTACCTGCGTGCCAACACCGACGAGATTGGCACCATGACGTATGCTGGCTATGCCCCCGAGTATTTCGGCCCGGTGCTGGTCAACTACACCATGCCTGAGAATATCGGCAGCAGCCACACCGAGGGCTTGGAGGCCAACATCACCTATCGCCCCACAGGTTTCCTCAATGTGCGGCTCAACGCGTCGGTGTTCAACTACGGATACAACTATCAAGGACATACTGATAGCAAGGTGAGCTGGAGCACCCGCCTCAATGTGTGGACCAAGCTGTGGGGCTGGCTCGAGGTGTTTGCCAACGCACACTATAGTTCACCCCGCCTAGGTCTCTACAGCATGAGCGTCGCCAACAAGGGTGTGGACTTCGGCGTGAGCAGCGACTTCTTCAACCGCCAGCTGAGTGTGAACCTCAACGTGAGAGACATCTTTGGCATGGCACAGTGGGGCAACAATACAACTGCTCCCAGCTATCAGACCACCGGCAGCCAGCGTTACGACTCGCGCTTTGTCAGCCTCGGCCTCACCTGGCGTATGGGCAAAATGGAGCTTGAAAGCAAAGCCCGCCAGGGTGCCACCGAGAGCATGGGAACACCACAGTTGAACTAAGAATTAACTAAATATGAACAAGTAAGATAGAGCCATGAAACTCCGTGAATCCTTCGTTTCGTCTTTGTTTCTCCTCCGACTTAATAACGCAGAACAATGACAAACAAGCAACTGAACCATCACCATTCGATGAGACCTAATAGGAGAAATAAAGGTGCAATCATGCTTTTTTTTGAAGACCACGAATTGTTAAACATTAAGAATTAAGAACTAAGAAGTTATGAAATATTCTGTCTTGATAATCTCATTGCTGTTTTTTTCCTCACTTATTCCAGTTTCGGCACAGGAGGACTACCTTACCCTTCGCGGGCGTGTCACCGACCGCGACACCCGCGAGGGGGTGCCTGCCGTGACTGTCTATGTGGCGGGGCAGGCCATCTACACCCAGACCAACAACGACGGCGAGTATGTGCTGAAGGTGCCTGTCGAGCATCGGGGCGGCAGCGTGGTGTATGCCTTGATGGGTTATCTGCGCGACACGGTCAGTATCGTCAAGGCGCAGCGCAAGGGCGACATCGCGCTCACTTCCGACGGTGGACGCTGGCTGCGCGAGGTCAACGTCACCGAGTATTCCTCCAAGTCGGCGGCCAAGCTGCTGATGGATGCGGTGAACCGCATACCGCAGAACTACCAGACCGACAGCGTGGTGGGCACCTGGTTCTACCGCGATGTGCGGATGATGAACGACGAGTTGTTCCTCTTTGACGAAATGGTGTTCGATGCCTTGCGCGTGGGGTACGACAAGCACCATGCCTTAAAGAAACTGCTGAATAGGGAAGGACCTTACGGTTCGATTAAAATTGACTACAAGCGTCCCATTGAGAGCAACTACACCGCCATCCGCCACGACCGCCTGCTGCTGTGCGACACCGAGTACGTGAGCCGTGTAACCAACGGGGCAGCCCGTGACAAGATTGACTACGAGGAAAGCGAGGTGCTGTACGACCCCGTGGAGGTGCCCAACACAACAATACGCCTCGCCGTCCGCAGGCTGAAGAAAGCCAAAAACCTCCGTATGTACGAAACTGTCGATGCCGACGGGAAGGAATACTACGTGATTACCACAGGCTATGACCAACCAGTCAAGAACATGATGCACTTGCGCGACACCGTGTACATCACCATCGCCAAGGGCAGTCTGGTCATCACCCGATACGAGGAGTGGAGCTACTTTATGTTGCACCCCTACTTCCCCTTAAAGAAAATATTCAAAGATGCTGGAGTAGACTCCATGGCTACCCGCTCGCACGTGGTGTACAACTATGGTGTGGTGGAGGGCAAGTACACACTCACCTCCTACACACGCCACGAAGGCCACGACCTCTACTGTGCAAAAAACAGCCCGATGGGCGAGCGCATACAGCATTTGGACAAGCATTGCCAATGTGTGCTGACCGGCGAGCACAAGGAGGGCGCATCGTTTATGAAGAACAACACTATACAAGAACCTGGCAGCGTGCTGGTGATGCAACGCCGTGCCGACAACAAGCAGTATGACGAGGCCTTCTGGCGACAGTATAATTTCATACCAATTGAAGCTTCCGTCCGTCAGAAACTGGAGAAAAAACTTAAAAAACATTAAATACACTCCCCTTGTTGTAAGATTTTATCCCTTGAAACGTTTCTTATAAGTAAGAATGTAAATCAAAAATAAAATAACATGAATAGAAGAATCAAAATCCTTGCCACACTCTTTGTGGCTGCAACCTTTGCCTTTGCCGGTTGCGAGAAAGACAACATCACCCCCATTGTCCCCGAAACCCCCGAAGAGGAGACTCCTGAAAACATCTATGTAGGCACCTCGTGGGTGGCCCACATGGAGAACGACTACACCTTGCAGGAGCAAGGCTATAATATTGCGGTGGAGGTTACTTACGACGTTTCGCTCGACTTTCTCGACTCTACCCTTGCCGAGATGTTCCACGACATATATATGTATGTCCCTGTCTATCCAGCTGCTTCGCAGAGCTTTAACCAGACCGAGCAATATGCCTACACCTTCAGTGACGACAGTCTTTTCCTCTCGGCCTATTACATTGACGACCAATCGGGCGACACTGTTTATTATTCCTATTCCGGCGTCCACGACACAATAGCCAACACCATCACTATTGACCTTGACGATCCCGACATGGCCGAGATTATGGGCACCAGCATCCTTGTCTTCACACCTCGTGAAGAGCCTGCCGCCAAGACCACCATTCCCCGTCCCCAGACCCAGAAAGGCAAATCCAACTGGCATAGCATAATGGGTAGGATAGCTCACGCTATTGGCCTCTAATGAATTCCACTACTATGCGAAAGATTGTTCTAATATTGAGTTTCTGCCTTCTGGCCTCGCCTGTTGTCTTCGCAGGCTCTGTCAATCCGCAGCGTGCCGCCAAGGTGGCTCAGCATTTCTTCAATGCGCTGCCCGCCGCCAAGGGTGGGGTACAGCTGCAGGACGTTAGCAACCAGTGGCAGTTTGGCGGCATCTACCTCTTCACCTCTCCGGCGGGGGGCTATGTGCTGGTGGCTGCCGACGATGCGATACGCCCTATTTTAGGCTATTCTCCCACAGGCACCATTGACCCCGCCGATATGCCTCCAGCCCTCCAACAGTGGCTGCAAGCCTACCAACAGGAAATCGAGGCAATCCAAAACGCCCAGGTTTCAGCTCTCAATTCTCAATTCTCCTCTGAGTGGCACGCTCTGGAGAATAACCTCCTGCCTAAAGATGACTTCGATGCTGTGGTGGGTCCCCTGATTACCACCTTCTGGGACCAGACCTATCCATACAACGGCTATTGTCCTGGCGGTTCGGCAGTGGGCTGCGCTGCCACGGCGCAGGCCCAGGTGATGAACTTCTGGCAATATCCCGCCTTCGGCATGGGAAGCCACAGCTACACCCATTCCAGATATGGTGTCCAATCCGCCGACTTTGCCCACACCCTTTACGACTGGGACCACATGCCTGTTATGGCTACAAACAATAGTTCCGTGGAGGAAAAAGAGGCAGTGGCAATGCTTATGTACCATTGTGGCGTAAGCCTTGAGATGGCCTACGACCCCAACGGCAGTGCCGCAGTCGGCCTTGCCGGCATGGAGGGCATTCCCAGCATCGACAATTCGCTGAAAAACTACTTTGGCTATAGCACCTCAATGCGTGTTGTACATAGAGAATACTATACTAAAGATATGTGGCGCAACCTGCTCATAGCCGACCTTGACCAAGGTCGCCCCATCGTCTATGTCGGATCGGGTGATGCAGGTGGCCACGGCTTTGTGTGCGACGGCTACGACAGCCGTGGTTACCTCCACTTCAATTTTGGCTGGAGCAGTCGCGGCGACGGCTATTTTCCTGTTGACTCCATCAGCCCCGGCGTAGGCGGAGTGGGTGGCAACGGCACCTATACCTTTAACCAAAGCAATGCCGCATTGCTCGGGTTAGTGCCTGAATATCGTATGCGCGTCAGCGACACGATATTCTCCATAGAACGTTCAGGAGGTGAGGACTCTCTGCTATTCTGCATCAACGAGTCGCTAGATGCCCCCTGGAGCATGACTTGCTTCGACTCCAATGGTCAGCCAGTCGATTGGTTGACCCTCTCAGCAGGCAATATCGTACGTGCTGGTTGGATACATTTCTCTGTCTCTGAAAATACTGTTGGGCAAGAACGTGTTGCGTTCGTAACCTTCACACAGGGCGACGAGCAGCGCACTGTCCGTGTGGTGCAGGTGCCTTTTGACCGAGAGGAGTTGTGTCCCCTTATTGTGGTGATGGAAAGCACCCGCGGCGAAGGATGGCAGGGTGGGGCTTACCTCTCATTCGAGTCACCGTCGGGCTTTGTCTACGGCACCGCCCAGCTTACTTCTGCCATTACCGATTCCGTTGAAATACTTGTGGCTCCCGACCAGTTCTACTCTGTCTTCCACTCGGGAGGCGGCACCGACCGCTATATCAACTACGCCATCAAAAAGCGTGATGGTGAAACGCTGCTTAGTGTGAACTACGCCTATCGCAATGGCGGCACCCACCGCATCACCCACCCCTGCGAACAGAATGGCACTGTGGGCGTTGGCCAAGCTAAAACTGATGTTGCTGTCACCATATATCCCAACCCCGCCTACGGTGTGTTGAATATTCAGGCCCAACAACCGCATAAGGCTGAGCTCCTCGATATGACAGGTCGCGTTATAATCACCACTGAGGGTCCATACTTCAACCTCAGTTCAGTTCCCGCAGGTGCCTATTTTGTGCGTGTCACCACCCCCGATGCCACTACTGTGCGCCGGATAGTACATTATTAATCATAAGTCCCTCTGGAAGTTCTAGTATTCAATATTACTAGTATTCAATATTAAATACTAGAGCTTCTAGAGGGACAATAATCTTTTTTATTAATTATGAGAAAGCACTTATTCTTTTTAATTGTCAGTTTTTTCTGTTTTGTGTTCTCACTCTCCGCCTCGGCGCAGCAGGGACTCCAGGTTGAGACATTCCGTCTTGACAACGGCCTTAAGGTCATCCTCTGTGAGGAACACTCGCAGCCCAAAGTCTACGGCTGTGTCGTAGTCCATGCCGGCAGCAAGGACGAGAAGGCAACCGCCACAGGTGTCGCCCACTACTTTGAACACATCATGTTCAAGGGCACCGACCGCATCGGCACCACCGATTGGGCGAAAGAAAAACTCTATCTTGACAGCATTAGCCAGGCCTACGACCGCCTGCATGCCACCACCGATGCCAAGAAGCGGCACGACATACAGCTGGAGATAAATCGCTTGAATATCGCTGCCTCCAAGTATGCTATCCCCAATGAGGTAGATGCCATACTGCAGAAAATGGGATGCACCGGCCTCAATGCCGGCACCAGCTATGACTACACCGTCTACTACAATACCCTTCCATCCAACCAGCTAGCCAACTGGATGGACGTGTACGTAGAACGTTTCCGCAACCCTGTCTTCCGCCTCTTCCAGTCGGAGCTCGAGGCTGTCTATGAGGAGAAAAATATGTACGACAACCAGACCGCCCACGACTTTGCGCGCAACATTTTCACCGAGGCCTTCGGCGAGCACCCCTACAGCCGCGAGGTGATTGGACTTGCAGAGCACCTTAAAAATCCGCAACCCAGCGAGATGCAGGAGTTTTTCAACACCTACTACGTCGCCAACAATATGACCCTACTTCTAGTTGGCGATTTCAACACCGCCGAGGCCAGCCGTCTCATCAAGGACAAGTTCTCCATTTGGCGTAGTGGCGAGCTGCCTCAGCGGCCTACCTACAACATGCCCAAGTTCGAGAGTCAGAAAGTGCTGGATGTCCGTCAGACCCCAATCAAGATGGGTATAATGATATTCCCTGGCGTCACCAATAAGCACCCTGACCATATGCCCCTCGACATGCTCGGCAGCATCCTAGGCGGTGGTAGCGGCCTGCTCGACAAGGCTGCCAGCGACAATCGCATTATGATGGCTCAGCTCATGCCCCTCTCGCTCCAAGAGGCGGGTGCCAACGTCATCCTCTACGTGCCCAACATCATCGGGCAGAAGCACCCTGCTGCCGAACAGGTTATCTGGGACTGTATCGACAGCATCAAGCAGGGCAACTTCAGCGACGAACTGCTTGAGAGCATCAAGACCTCCAGCATCGTATCGCGGCAACGGCAACTGGAAGACCTTAAGAGCATCTCCAACCTGCTCCTTAATCTCGAGATGAAAGGCTCCGACTATCAGGAATGGCTCCGCGACAACCAGCGGTGGATGAACCTCACCCGCGACGAGGTGATTGAAGTGGCCAACAAATACTTCGACCGCAACCACTGCACTCTAGTCCGCAGCAAGATGGGCTTCCCCAAGCACGATGCGGCCATCAAACCCGACTGGCAACACCTCGAGGCGCAGAACAAGGATGCCCACTCACCCTTCGCCCGCATGATTGAGTCGAATGTGCCCGACCCCATCAAACCTCAAGTAGTCGATTTCAATAAGGATGTCGCCATCACCGACGTAACGCCTAACTGTCGGCTCTTCAGTGCCCCCAACCCCAAAAACGATGTGTTCAACCTGCGCGTTTACTTCAACTATGGCCACCTGGACGACTACAATCTCGATCGTGCCCTTGGCTATATGGAGTTGCTCGGTGCCGATGGCATGAACCCTCAGCAGTATAATATGGAGTTGGACAAGTTGGGTGGCAGCGCCTCCTTTTATCTCTCAGGCGACGACCAGTCCTGCCTTTCCATCAGTGGTTTGGAACAAAACCTGGACAGCATTCTCAGCCTCGTGTCGCGCTGGCTCTTCAACCCCACTCACGACCAGAACCAAATAGACAAGCTGGTCGACGCACTCAGGTCGAGCAAGAGGGCGGCCAAGAACGATGCCGACACCTGGAGGGAAGCTCTCGACGAATATATCGACTTTGGCGAACGCTCCTCATACCTCCGCCAAATGCCCTACCAAGAATGGGCTAAACTTACTGGCGAGCAGCTGCACGACGAGGTGTTGAAAATCTTCACCCACAACGGCTATGCTACTTTCACCGGCCATGCCGACCCCTACGACGTCTGCGCCAAGTTGCGCCAATACGGCCTGGTGCGCCCCGACGTAGAGGTGGTGCCAAAACGTACCTTCAAGCGCAACCTCCCGCAGCATTCGCAGCTCTACTATGCACACAACAAGAAGTTCCTGCAGTCCAACATACAGTTCATGATCAACAGTACCAATTTCGACACCGCCGACCAAGCCGCCTGCGCCCTCTTCAACGAATATCTTGGTGGCGGCATGAACGGCATCATCTTCCAGGAAATACGTGAGTTCCGCTCATTGGGCTACAGAACACAGGGACGTTTTAACTACAACGTCTTCAACCTCAACCCAGCCTACCTCTATGCCTACCTTGGCACACAGTGCGACAAGACCTTCGAGGGTATTGAGGCCATGCGCGACCTTCTGGTCAGCTTCCCCGAACGCCCCGACAAGGTGGCCCCTGCCATCGAGCAGCTAGTGGCCTCGCGCAACAGTAACCACTACACCTTCCGCGACCTCCCCGACTTTGTGCACGACAACATGGACCGTGGCTGGGACCACGACTGCCGCACCGCCATCACACGCCAAATCAGCCGCCTCACCATCGACGACCTGCGTGCCTTCCACAGCAAGTACATCAAAGGCCGTCCGCTGGTGGTAGAAGTTGTAGGCAATGCCAAGAAGTTCGACCCCAAGGCCCTCGCCAAACTCCTAGGCTCAGATACCAAACCCACCGAAGTAAAGTTTGAACAGATGTTCAAGTTCTAAATTGCACATACTCATTTGCCAATAAGCCCTCTAAGCCTAGCTTGCGAGGGCTTTGTTTTTTTTTATTCCAATTGGTTTATCTGTTGTTTCGGAAATTATGTCATGCTATTGATGACTATTTTTAGTTAATATCGGAAATTTTGTCAGTTTTTTCTTGGTGGCATCAGAATTGAGCATATTGGAGTTGTAAGCGCGATTGAGAGCGCAGCGCGGAAGACCTCCGCAGAAGTTAAATAAGAAACAATAAAAAAGTATAAACAATTAAAAAATAGGAGATTTAAACCATGTTACTAGCTAAAAGAAACGATTTGATGCCCTCGCTGTTCAACGAGCTCCTTGATTGGAACAATTGGAACAACTTCACCGCTGACGAGCATTGCCCAATGCCGAAGATGAATGTTTCCGAGAGCGAAAAGGATTACGAACTTGAGCTTTGCGTGCCGGGTCTCTCGAAAGAGGATTTGAACCTGAGCATCGACAGCGACAACAACCTGGTGGTTGAGATGGTGCAAAAGGGAGAGAAGAAGGAGGAGAAGAAAGACCGCCACTTCCTGCGCCACGAGTTCAACGAACTTCAGTTCAAGCAGCTGTTGAGCCTGCCCGAGAACGTGAAAAAGAACGAAATCTCTGCCAAGGTGGAACACGGCATCCTGCGCATCACGCTGCCTAAGTACACCGATCAGGAAAAGAAAGCTCTGATGCAGCACATCGAAATCTGCTAAACATCTCATTGCCGACTTACTTAAAGGGGTGCTCCGTTTCGGGGCATCCCTTTAAGTATGTCGGGTTGAAAATAACTAAAGTTTGACAAGCCATTTTTTTCTTCAAAAAGTGATACGAGCATTCATCCCTATTGTCATTGTCATCGTCATCATGTCCCACTTTTATACTTCGAGACGTTGCTTTGTGTCGGCAAAAAAAGCAGTGGATTTCTTTTCTCTTGCATTGTACAGCGATGTGCCACTTTTTTATTTCTAAAAGTGGCAACCTAATTTTTGGCCTTTTTCGGTATAATTGTATCAGACGGACGATAGCACTCACTCCAGTCACACACCATACCTTCGTCGTGCCTTCGTTCCCGGCGACGATGACAGGGCGAAGGCAGGAACAAGTCAGGCAGCCTCGACCACTAAACGACCCGACTAAGGACCGGGAATGGGGGAAACAAAAAGTGTATGGCTAAGTCGACTCGGAATGCACGGCTGATTTTACTTGTCAAACTTTAGTTAGTTATCTTCCTATGTATGAAGTCTATTATGATATGTATGAAGTCTATTATGAGACCCCGAGTGCTATGCCGAGCTGCCTTGTGCGACAACGGATTGTACGATTGCAGACCTTGTCCCCGGAGTGGAGTATGCCGCACGGGTGCGTGCCGTGTGTTTTGACGATGATACTTACGGCGATTGGAGCGACATGGTGCGTTTTGTGCGTGAGGGTGAGGTGGGCATTGGGAGTTCCGGTGACTTGCGTGTGAAGGTGGGTATCCGCCCCAATCCGTCAAATACGACGGCGGTGGTGACGGCAAATGCCACGATAGTGAGCGTCGAGGTGTATGACATGCAGGGGCATCGGGTGTTGAGTAGGATGGTTCATGGCAAACGGACGAAAATCGTGGTCAATGATTGGCCTAAAGTCAGCTACATTGTCCACACAAATACTACGATAGGCACCAATATCCAAAAGATGGTGGTAGAATAGGTGTCTACTAAGTTGAGAATTATGGGTATAGAGGGCGAATTGACTTGCCAATCAGCCCTTTTTTGTTATTTCCTTTTTTGCTTTTCGTCTTTTTAATAAATAGTATTTTTATTAATGTGACTTTTTTTTCGTATTTTTGCAAATTCGAAATAAAGTATCTTATGGAGGTATACAGCCATATAGACCCCGAAACGATTACGCCAAAACATGTTGACATACAGAAGGTTTTGGCCAATAAGAATGTAAACCTCCCCAAATGGTTGGTGCGGTGGGTGGAGCGTTTGCTGCATTTGGATGAGATTAATTATGTCATCTATCACCATCGCGACAAATTTGGGTTGGACTTTGTCCATGCCTTTTTGGAGGGTACGGGTCCTCATGACCTGAATGTAAGTGTGGAGGTGGTAAATGCCGAGAATCTGCCCCAAGAGGGCTATCCCATAGTGGCGGGAAATCATCCATTGGGAGGTCCCGACGGGTTGGCTTTGATGGGGGCTATCGGGAGGTATAGGCAGGACATCAAGTTCCCGGTGAACGACTTCTTGCTCTATCTGCCCGGGCCGGCACCGCTGTTTGTGCCTATTGACAAGGTGCATCGTAATACGGCTAATGTGAACGCGCTGGAAGAGGCTTTTGCGGGTAAGAATGCGTTGCTATATTTCCCCGCAGGTCTATGCTCTCGCAAACAGAAAGGGGGCGAGATTCATGATTTGGAATGGAAACCCACCTTTATTAAGAAAGCGGTGAGGTATCATCGCGATGTGGTGCCTTTCTTTTTCGAAGCGAGAAATAGAGAACGATTCTACAACTTGGCACGTCTGCGTGAGCGACTGGGCATCAAGTTTAATTTTGAAATGGCACTATTGCCCGCCGAGATGTTTGCCCAACGTGGTAAAAAACTCAAGCTGATAGTGGGTAAGTCGATACCCTACACCGTTTTTGATAATAGCCATACTCCCAAGCAGTGGGCTCAAATGGTGCAGGACTATTGTTATAGGTTGCAGAAGGACCCTTCGGCATTATTTTTGAATTAGGATGTAAATACAATATAAAGAGGAAAAAACAGACATGGTTGACACTTCGTATATAATTCCAAAGGTGCCACGCGATTTGCTGCGTATAGAGTTGAAGCACAAGCATTTTTTGCGTAAGACTAATTGTGGCAATAAGGAGATTTATATTACCACCGCCCACCTCTCGCCCAATATTATGAGAGAGATTGGGCGCTTGAGGGAGTTGAGTTTTGCCCTTGACGGAGGTGGTACGGGCAAGGACTGTGATATTGATGAGTTTGACACACTGCCCGAGCCCTACTGCTTTAAGCAGCTTTTTGTGTGGAGTCCGGAGGATGAGGAAATAGTGGGCGGCTATCGTTTTATACATGGCAGCAATATGCTGTACAAAAATGATGGTACCATCGCCACTCCTACCTCCGAGCTGTTCCAGTATTCAGAAGATTTTACGACAAACTATCTGCCCTACACTGTGGAGCTGGGGCGTGCCTTTGTGCAGCCCGAGTTCCAGCCGGGCAACAATTTTAGGAAGGGGCTCTACTCTCTCGACAACCTATGGGACGGCTTGGGGGCAATTGCTTTGGAAATACCCGAGACGCGCTATTTCTTTGGCAAGATAACTATGTATCCCCAGATGAATCCAAAGGCCAAAGACTTGATACGTTTCTTCTTGAAAAAGCATTTCCCTGACCGTGATGGGCTGGTGTGGCCTTATGAAGCATTGCCTATGGGGGCTGATTTGAACGAGTTGGACGCACTTTTTTCCGGACGCAACTACAAGGAGGATTATCAGATATTGGTACGCAGTGTGAGGTCGTTGGGTAGCGTGGTGCCAGCAATGCTGAATGCCTATATGAATCTGTCGCCTACGATGCGTTCGTTTGGCACGGCCATGAACGTGGATTTTGGCAACACCGATGAGACGGGTCTGCTGGTAGCATTGCACGACATAGCCCCAGAGAAGAAACAAAGGTATTTTGAATCGTATGTGACGAAAAACCATGTCTTTGACCGCCTGCACCTTTTCCGCATCAACATGAAGCGTATGCCTTGGTGGAAGAAGATAAACGACGAGGAACGCATAGAGCTGAGGCGACTAAAAAGAATGAAGCTGATAGCGGATAGGAGGAAGGGTTTAGCGACATTCAAGCAAGATGCCCCTCAAGTGGGTAGGGAAAGTCGAAGGCCTCAAGGACAACAAGAGCAACATGAACAATAGTAAATAATCATCATGGAGATCACGAAAGCCGCCTTTGTGGTGAGTAACAGCGACTATAGGAAGTGCCCCGACACTAAACTACCCGAGTATGCCTTTATCGGGAGGAGCAATGTGGGCAAGTCGTCCCTTATCAATATGCTCACTGGCGTGAAGGGGTTGGCTAAAACTAGCGGCCAGCCGGGTAAGACTCAGCTGATAAACCATTTCCTTATCAATGGGCAATGGTATCTAGTTGATTTGCCTGGATATGGCTACGCCCGCACTTCAAAAACGTCGCGCGAGAAATGGCAAAAGATGATTGTCGACTATATCCTCAAACGACAGCAGTTGGTGAATGTGTTTGTGCTGGTCGATTCGCGCATACCCCCGCAAAAGATTGATGTCGATTTTATTAATTTTTTGGGACAGAATGGTGTACCGCTAACTATTGTTTTCACTAAGATAGACAAGCAGAAGCAGCGCGAGGTGTCTGCCACAGTCAACACCTATCAGCGCACTCTGGCAGAGGCGTGGGAAGACTTGCCCGAAATGCTGATGACATCGTCGGTTACCCGCTACGGTAGGGACCGTCTACTCGACCGTATTGACGAGATTAATAGGACGTTGCAGAATAATGATTAGACTTTTTCATATTAACATCAAATCAACATATATTATAATGAAGTATTGCAAGAAACTGCTGCTGTTATTCTTTGTCGCCTGCACAGGCTTTGCCTCAGTGGCGCAGAACACCGATCGGCTAGACTTTGTGGTGCGACATATCACCCGCAAGCCTGCAGTGAGGCATGGCTCGCTTGCAGTGTGCGTTCACAATATCAATAAAGACAGCACTATATATACACGCAACGAGGAGTTGGCTATGCTTCCCGGTGCTGTCAACAAGCTTTTCACTACTGCTGCTGCATACAGCCGGCTGGGGCCTAAGTTTACCTTTGAGACATATCTCTACTACACTGGCTCTATCGACAAGCAGGGCACCCTCAATGGCGACATCATCGTCACTGGCTCGGGCGATCCCTTCTTTTGCTCCAGTCGATTCACCTACACCGATTCCACTTTCCACCGTCTAATGGGTGGCATCCGCAAGATGGGCATCAAACGTATCAATGGCCATATCTATGCCGACACATCCCTTTTTGAGGATGAGATGATGCACCCCAGTTGGCAGTGGGCCGACATGGGTAATGGCTATGCCAGCGGTGTCTGCGGCCTTAACTATAACGAGAACTCTATCGATGTCCATTTCCGTTCGGGTCGTAGGGTGGGCGACCCTGCTACTATTACCAGCAGTCATCCTAGGGTGGAGTTTGTGAACCAGGTGGTCACAGGTCCCCGCGATACTATCTGCGACATCCGTTTCTATGGCTCGCCTTATGGCAATAGTCGTATCTGCAAGGGTGTGGTGCCTCTATCCACCCCCGACACTCATTTTCGTGCCTCCATGCCTCGTCCGGCATTGGCCATGGCCAACGATTTTACCCATTATCTTCGCAACCACGGTATCACTGTTTCGGGCGAACCTTCCGACCATTTCACCATGCCCAAACAATATAAGACGGTTTGTATCGACACATCGTTCAATCTCTTTACTATCACCGCATTGACCATGCAGACAACTAGCAATATAGCTGCCGAAAGCCTCTTCAAGATGTTGGGATGCCTGCGCGATGGTCATGGCGGATATGCTTCGGGTCGTAAGTTTATGTACGACTATTTCAACGAGCTTGACATCAACCCTTCGGGTGTGAGGGTGGTTGATGGTAGCGGCATCTCGCGCGAGAACCATGTTACGGCCTATTTTGTGGCACAATTCCTTGACGTAGTAGCACGACAACCCTTCTTTTGGGACTTTGTCGGCACCCTGGGCATTAGTCGCAAGATGCCTGAATACTCTATTATTCCTCAGGTGCCTGAAGGCTGCTCGCTGAAGATTAAGACGGGCAACATGTCGGGTGTGCGCAACTGCGTTGGCTATTATACCAATGCCGACGACGAGATGTTCAGTTTTGCTATCCTCTTCAACAACTTCGATGCTGATGATGTTACCATGAATGGTCTCATTCGTGATATACTGGAAGAAATCATCAGGTTATAGTGATGTTGCCCTTGAATTAACACATAATCCTTTCAGAAAAAGAAAAAACGGCTCCGCAAGCATTAGGGAGCCGTTTTTTTTTGAAACTGTTTTAATATGATTGATGAAGCATACTTAACCAGTTTCTTACAATACATTGTTATCGGATGAGGAAATGGAACTTGTTGAAGTTTTTGAGGGCTATGCCGGTGCCGCGTGCCACAGCGCGTAGCGGATCTTCAGCTATATGCACCTGCAGTTTGGTCTTCGACGAGATGCGCTGGTCCAAACCTCTAAGCAACGAGCCACCGCCAGCAAGGTAGATACCTGTGCGGTAGATATCGGCCGCAAGCTCGGGAGGAGTGGCAGAGAGGGTGTCGAGGATGGCCTGCTCGATGCGGGCTATCGATTTGTCGAGCGCGTGGGCAATCTCCTTATAGTTGACCAGTATCTCTTTGGGCAGGCCTGTCAGCAGGTCGCGGCCGAGGGTGGGGTAGTCCTCTGGTGGTTCGTCCAGCTCGCTGATAGCAGCACCCACCTTGATTTTCACCTGTTCGGCAGTGCGTTCGCCAATCACCATGTTGTGCTGTTTGCGCATATATTCTACCACGTTCTCGTTAAATTCGTCGCCTGCCACACGGATAGAGTTGTTACACACTATGCCGCCCATCGATATGACGGCTATCTCGGCAGTGCCGCCTCCGATATCCACAATCATGTGTCCCTCGGGCTCCAGCACATCAATGCCGATGCCTATGGCAGCTGCCATTGGCTCGTGAATCATGCGTATCTCTTTGGCACCAGCCTGCTCTGCCGACTCGCGAACGGCGCGCTCTTCCACGTTGGTGATGCCAGAGGGAATGCAGATGACCATACGCAGCGACGGGGGCATAAACGAGCGGTTGATGTTGGTCATGCCGATAAGCTCGCGAATGAGATGCTGTGCCATCTCAAAGTCGGCAATCACTCCACCTCGTAGCGGGCGGATTGTTTCGACATTCTTGTTGTCGGTCTTGCCAGCCATCTGCTGTGCGCGTTTGCCAACGGCGATAATGTGGTTGGTGTTGCGGTCGACGGCCACTATCGATGGCTCGTCAATAACTACCTGGTCGTTGTAAATAACTATGGAGTTGGCAGTGCCCAAGTCCATGGCGACCTCTTTGTTGAAAAATGAAAATAGACCCATTATTAATACTTATTTATTATCTTGTATTTGGTTTGTCTTAATGCTTGAAATGGCGGAATCCCGTTATGGCCATGCCCATCTGGTGCTCTTCGCAATATTTTATGGAGTCGTCGTCGTGTATCGAGCCTCCGGGATGAGCCACAGCCACTATGCCTGCCTCGTGGGCTATCTCCACACAGTCAGCAAAGGGGAAAAAGGCGTCGCTAGCCATCACCGCACCGTTCAGGTCGAACCCAAAGCCCTGCGCCTTGGCTATGGCCTGTTTCAGGGCATCCACTCGCGAGGTCTGTCCTGTGCCGCTGGCACACAGCTGCCCGTTCTTGGCCAGCACAATGGCGTTGCTTTTGGTGTGTTTCACCAATATGGTGGCAAAAGCCAAATCTTTGGCCTGTTGTTCGCTGATAGGCGTTGAGGTCACGCTCTTGGACATCTCCTCGGGGGTGGGCACCACCGTGTCGCGGTCCTGCACCAGCACCCCGTCCAGCACGCTGCGAAACACCTTGTCGTGCATCTTGAATGCGTTTCGTTTCAATATGATGCGGTTTTTCTTGCCTTTGAGGATGGCAAGTGCCTCCTCGTCATAGTCGGGAGCTATACACACCTCGAAGAATATCTTGTGCATCTCCTCAGCCACCTCCTTAGTGATGGTGCGGTTGGTCACTAGCACTCCGCCAAAAGCTGACACAGGGTCGCCCGCAAGCGCATCCTTCCAGGCCTCCAGCAGGGTGGGACGGCAGGCAAGGCCGCAGGCGTTGTTGTGCTTCAGAATGGCAAAGGTGGTGTCGGCATAGTCGTCAATCAGTGCGCAGGCAGCGTCGATGTCGCCGATGTTGTTATACGAGATCTCCTTGCCGTTCAGCTTGGTAAAACAAGCCTCCAAGTCGCCGAAATAGTAGCCCTTTTGGTGGGGATTTTCGCCATAGCGTAGCACATTCGCTTTGGTGCTGCTCTGTTTGAAGGCGGGCAGTTGTTCCTCTCGGTTGAAATAGTTAAAGATGGCGGTGTCGTAGTTCGAGCTCACGTTGAAGGCATACGTTGCAAAGCGGCGGCGCTGCTTCATAGTGGTGCCGCCCTCCTGCTCTGAGTATAGCTTGAGAAACTCGGCGTAATAGTTTACTGCGGGCACAATCACCACATCCTTGAAATTCTTTGCGGCTGCGCGTATGAGCGAGATGCCTCCGATGTCTATCTTCTCAATGATGTCCTGTTCCGCCGCCCCGCTGGCCACGGTAGCCTCGAAGGGGTAGAGGTCCACGATAACTAGGTCTATCTCCGGTATCTCATACTCTGCCAGCTGCTCACCGTCGGAGAACATGTCGCGCCGACTCAGTATACCTCCAAAAACCTTGGGGTGCAATGTCTTCACACGCCCGCCTAAGATTGATGGGTAGCCGGTCAACGACTCCACTGCCACAGGCTCGATGCCCAGGTCATGGATAAACTTGTAAGTGCCGCCGGTCGAATAAATGGTTACGCCCTGTTCGTGCAAGGCCTTGACGATAGGTTCCAGTCCATCTTTGTAGAAGACTGATATAAGTGCTGATTTTATTTTTTTTATTTCCATATCACATGGTGGTTAGTAAGTCGTGATTAATGTTTCTTGCGGCTCATCTGGCTGCCTACGTCTCCTCTCACTCTCTCCTCAGTCGCCAAATTCTATGCCCAATCCGCGGGCGGTGTCTACCAGTCTGCTGTTGGGGTCTACCAGGTTCTGGGCTTTCACAGCCTCTTCCAGTGGCACAGCCACCACGTCCGGATGGCGGTATGCCACCATCTGGCCGTACTGTCCCTCTATCACCAGCTCCATTGCGCGTACGCCAAACTCCGATGCCAGTATTCTGTCGAAAGCTATCGGGGTGCCGCCGCGCTGCAAGTGCCCCAATATGGTGCAGCGTATGTCGTGCTCCACGCCGGCGGCCTTCAGCTCTGCTGCCAGTTGGTGGCCTATGCCGCCCAGCTTGATGTGCTGGTAGCCCACCTCGCCCGTCTCTATGCCGGTGATGTTGCCGCCCTTGGGCTTGGCGCCCTCTGCCACCACTATGATGCAATATCCGTGGCGCTTGTTGTAGCGCTGTTCTATCTTCTCCTTTATCTTCTCCACATCGTAGGGTATCTCGGGTATGACGCACACGTCTGCCCCGCCGGCAATGGCGCTGTGCAATGCTATCCAGCCTGCGTCGCGTCCCATTACCTCCATGATAAAAACTCGGTTGTGGCTTGCTGCCGTCGTCACCAGCTTGTCTATTGCCTCGGTGCATATCTGCACTGCTGTTTGGAAGCCGAAGGTGTAGTCGGTCGACGACAGGTCGTTGTCTATCGTCTTCGGCACCCCCACTATCTTCAACCCCTTCTGAGCCAGACCCAGCGATATGCGTTGCGAGCCGTCGCCGCCTATGTTAATCACCGCGTCCACGCCGATGTATTGCAGCTTGCGTATCATCTCGTCGCTGCGGTCTACTGTCGTCCAGCTGCCGTCCTGTTGGCGCACAGGCCATTGGAAGGGGCCGCCCTTGTTGGTGGTGCCCAGTATGGTGCCTCCTAGCACCTGCAGGCCCTCAACGCTCTTCTCGTTCAGTTCCACTATCTCGGTCGGCTCGCGAAGCACGCCGTTAAACGACTCAATACAGCCTATCACCTCCCAATCTTTTTCTTGCGAGGCGCGTTTCACTATGCCGCGAATCACAGCATTCAACCCGGGGCAATCGCCGCCACCGGTCAAAACCATAACCCTTTTTAATGCCATACGGTTTCTTTTATAATATTAATTTACATTGGTTTGCAGCTGCAACTGCAAACCAATAGAATTTACAAATATACAAATATTTTTCATATAATATAAAAAATAATTCTCCACCGCACCTAATTCCCCCCCCCACCTTACAGTCCCTCTCAATGGAGTGTTGCACCAACCGTTCCCCAAGCTCACCCCCTCTTAATAACCTTTATAACCTTTATGGATGCTCTCTGAGCAGTAGTTAAATGCTAGTAAAAAACATCTTTATCACTTTTGAACCTTTTTTTGTCTCAGGCTGTGCTCATAACAATCATCGCCACAGCCGTTAAAAAGCGTCCTCCTAAATATTTTTCAATTTCCAAATCTCTATTTCCAAAAAAATGTCGTATCTTTGCTTTATCATATCTTTTCGCACTAGGTGGCGGAAATGGTGATACCTTTTTGAATTATTTGAAGTTATACAATAGTGCTAATACAGTTATGAAACTCTCATTTTTAGGTGCTGCGCGCGAGGTGACCGGCAGCAAACATCTTATCACAACCAAAAAGGGATTGAAAATACTGCTCGATTGCGGCATGTACCAAGGCAAAGGCCTGGAAACTGATGCCATGAACCGCGACCTCGGTTTCGACCCATCCGAAATCGACTATCTCATTCTCTCCCATGCCCATATCGACCATTCAGGCCTTATCCCCTACATCTATAAGCTAGGCTTTCGAGGCACTATCCTCTGCACCCCTGCCACACGCGACCTCTGTGCCATCATGCTAGCCGACGCCGGCCGCATACAGGTGGCCGATGTGAACACCTTCAACAAAAAGCGCAAGGCACAGGGCGAGCAGCCCGTAGAGCCTATCTACACCGAGAAAGAGGCCCAAGAGTGCATGAGCTGCTTTATCAGCGTGCCCTACCACAAACAGTTCAATATCGAAGGCGAAGTGACCGTCGAGTTTTTCGACGCCGGCCACATCCTAGGCAGCAGCTGCGTATACCTCGAGATTAAAGATGGACGCCGCCTCATCAAGCTGGCCTTCACCGGCGACATCGGACGCTACGACAAGCGTATCCTCAAAGACCCCGAACCCTTCCCCCAGGTCGACTACCTTATCATGGAGTCTACCTATGGCGACCGCCTCCACACCACCCTCGACAATGCCGAACAAGAACTGCTCATGGCCGTCATGGACACCTGCACCAAGAAGAAAGGCAAGCTCATCATCCCCAGCTTCGCCATCGGCCGTGCGCAAGAGATTATCTACGCCCTCGACCGTCTCTCCAATGCCAAGCTCCTGCCCGACATCGATGTCTTCGTCGACAGCCCCCTCAGCGTCTCCGCCACCAACATCATGCGTCTGCACGAAGAATGCTTTGGCGAACCCATACTTGAATACATGAAAAACGACCCCGACCCCTTCGGCTTCGACCGCCTGCAATACATCCAGTCCGTCCAAGCCTCCAAGGCCCTCAACGTCCGTCACAAACCCTGCGTCATCATCTCCGCCTCAGGCATGATGGAGGCCGGCCGTGTCAAACACCATCTGGCCAACAATATCGAATACTCCTCCACCACCATCCTCTGCGTCGGCTATTGTGAACCCAAGACCTTAGGCGCCAAGATTATGCGTGGCGATAAAGAAGTCTCCATCTTCGGCCATAAGCACGAGGTGCGTGCCGAGGTGCGCCGCATCGAGTCCCTCTCCGGCCATGGCGACTACAGCGAGATGATCAACTACATCGGCTGCCAAGACAAAAAGAAACTCAAGAAAATCTTCCTCGTCCACGGCGAAGCCGAGACACAGCTGCACTTCCGCGACACCCTCAACGAAGTAGGCTGGCGCCACGTCGACATCCCCGAGTTCCGCCAAGAAGTAGAACTCTGACAATGCCGTAAGCATCGTATGCGCCGGTACAGTCAGCCCACTTCTAGCAATCATACCTCTCCTTCCACTCCGATACGGCCGATCCAGAGGCAGTTGTGAATTGCTTAAAAAGGAAACACGATAATAGCTCTTTGACATCGCAAATCATAACGTCCCCTATTCAAAGCAGTTGTGAATTGCTTAAAAAGGAAACACGATAATAGCTCTTTGACATCCGGCCGTGCAACTTCGATGCAGTCTGCTATGTTGTGAATTGCTTAAAAAGGAAACACGATAATAGCTCTTTGACATCGAATCATCGGTAGAATAACGATAGTCGCGAGTTGTGAATTGCTTAAAAAGGAAACACGATAATAGCTCTTTGACATCGTCAAAGTGACACATTGTCATGTGGCTATGGTTGTGAATTGCTTAAAAAGGAAACACGATAATAGGGTTAATATAATTTTGATGTGAAAAGCTATAAAAAATTAGCGATACGATAGAGGAAGAAATCCAGGTCACGGGAGCCGCGGTTCTTTATTGTTGCGAGTTGGATTTTGGCGTTGGTGCTTTCCGCGATGGCAT
>JAFRRK010000043.1 GCA_017428115.1 Bacteroidales bacterium
AACTGCTACCTGACTAAAAGATTTTTTGCCATGTCTGGTCTCAGACCTAACATGTCCTTAAATGCCAAAATTTTCAAAGAACTATATGATATTGCGGCTTGCGCCGCTTGATTTGTTAAAATTTTATTTCCGAACTATTGAGAATTAAAAAGATACGTTATAAAGCGAACCGAACAAGTGATAATTCTTAATTTCTAATAAAGGAACGTTATAGTTCTTGAAAGACGTTGTGCTCCTCAGCAAGACGGCGAAGATTGATGATGGCATAGCGCATACGCCCTAATGCTGTATTGATGCTTACGCCGGTGCGGGCGGCGATGTCCTTGAAGTCGCACTTGCCATAGTGGCGCAGTATCACTACTCGACGCTGCTCAGGGGGAAGCATCTTAACCAGTTTGCGCACATTGCGACTGGTTTGTTGACGCATGATACTCTGCTCAACATTGTCGTCGTGCAGTTTGAGGGTGTCCACCACGTCGCAGTCGGGACGGTTGGGCACAAGGGGCATCTTGTTGTTGCGGCGGAAGTAGTCCACAATCAAATTGTGGGCGATGCGCATCACCCAATGGATAAATTTATTTTCATCTTTGTAGTCGCCATTATTGATGGTGGCGACCACTTTAAAGAAAGTATCTTGGAAAATATCGTCAGCCACATCCTTGTCTTTCACCACTGAGAAGATGTAGCCGTATACCTTTGCCTGATAGCGGGCGAGGAGCACGTCAAAACACTTTGGGTTTCCATTCATGTAACCCTGTATCAGCTCGTTGTCGGTGAGCGTAACAACTGATTCGTTAGTCATTTCAATCCCTTTTAAATGTTGAACTGATAAAAATGTTTCGATATATTCCGTGTTAGTTTTACTTAAATTTCAGTTTGCAAAAATACACATTTTTTCAGAAATAAAAACTTTTCTACGTATTTTTTTTATTTTAGTATGTCAATACGAAAAAAAATTGCAGTATCACACCTCTTTCTAGAAGTCTTTGACCATCATTGCCGGCACACAACTGAAAAAAAAGCATGACCAATGCTGTGATTTGCTTCTTCGATGCGTCTAATATGTAGTAATAAAACCGAATGGAAACCGTTTTTTGCAAACATAGAACTGGACGAACAGACATTCAAAGACTTGGTACACAGAAACCGTGATTTGATTTGGCAAGTGCGCAGTAGCTACAAGTTGAATGCCGCATGGACTACGGAGGATGCTTTTCACGAGGTGCTTTGCGAGTTGTGGCGTGGGTACAGGACATTTGACCGCCGCAGCAACGAGAGCACCTAGGTCTATCGCGTGGCGGCGAACACGATGAATTCGCTATTGCGGAAGAAAGGCAATCAGCCCGTCAGTGAGCAGCTGACTAGTTGGATAGCAGGCCAAAGCCGACACGATGGCTCTGATTTACTCCTGCCTCCCTTGCGGGAAAGGAGCTATTGTGACGACGGCTATCGCGACCTTGTGGAGCTGATTGAGGCCGCACCTGAACCCGACCGCACTATCATAATGGCACACGTGCAGGGCTATAGTTATGCGGAAATAGCCAGTATTACCGGACTTACTCGCGCGGCTGTGAGCATGAGGCTGACGCGTGCCTTGCGAAAAATACGTAAACAATATTATCAGAGATAACTATGAAAGACTTTGAAAAAAAACTTCAACATTATGGCGAAGAGCTAAAAAACGCACGCTGTCCCTATAGCGACGCTGAGCTGGACAGGGTGATACGCCAGGTAGTTTGGAACACACCGTTGGAGGAACGACACACTATAAAAAAAGACACGCAGGCTGTGGCCTGCCGTAGCTTGCGTGGCAGCAGTGGCCACAGGGGGGGACATTATTCTTGCGCCACCCCACGAGCCGTCTGACCCCTATGGAGATAGACGGAGAGCATCTATACTTTGCCTGCAACAACGACTGCTCGCCCGAAAACACATTGGAACTCTTTAAAACCATGATAAAATGAGAAGATTGATACTTTCCACAATACTGTTGACGCTGGCGGCAGCCTGCTAGAGCGCAGACGAATTGCCTGAAGCCACTTCGGCAGCAAAGGATGATTATATGCTATATGCCTACCGAGAGGATTTGACGGTGGCCATTATAGGGGATTACTACGGCTATAACGCCGTCATGTTGCAGGCACACGATACCAGGGGCTGGCTACGGTTGTGCGAGGAGCTTGATGCCGAGGTGCATGTGGGAGCTCTAGGTCTAGACACAATAAGGGTATCAGCGCTGGCCAGTGCCACTATTCGCATCGATAGTGGCAGGTGTTTCGGCTGTATGGATGATTTCGACAGCGTAATGCAACATTTCAATTTTTCTAACGAGGTGAGGGAGATGGTGGATGGGATGATTGACCCTAGTATGAGAAAAGCTATGGCCAGAAGCCCACATGCCGCTGTTAAGTGCGACACGGCAATCAAAATCGCGCAGCACCAACAATGGCAGAATGGACAGCTGGTGAACGAATGAAATGATACGATGGCGGGCAAAACGTCACAACTATCACACCCATCGCTGAACAAGCTGTTTCGCACCGCCACCTCACATGGCCATTGTGGCTATATACTCCGCGGCGATAGCGACGAGCTAGCACTCTGGCTCTTTTTCTTCAGCAATATGGACGAAATGAACCAAATACTTAATACCATCACACAATGAAACGGATTGCATTATTCACAGCGGCCATCATGCTCTTTACCGCCTGCACCGAAAAAGAGCCTACAACTGAACCCGAGCCACAACACGAGGCTGCCCCATCGCTTGCAGAAACCACATGGGTGGGCAGCTTCGATGGCGATTATCAAAACCACCCACTCACCGCAACTTGGTGGTTTGACTTCATGAGCGATGGCACTGTAGAAATACTGATTGACCTTGTCGTCGCTGCCCAATCACAACCTTTAGGCAACCTGGCCTGCACCAGTACACATTCGATGGCCGTCATGGCAACATTTTGATTGATGGCGACACTATCCCATTTGAGTACGACTCGGTATCACGGACACTGTGTGCCGAGTTCTACTTGGAGGTCGGGGGCAGTGGCCCGTCATCAGTCTTTGGGGTGTCACCACGCTCTATTCCCTTGGCGTGGAGCCGCCGGAGCGATTCCCAGTGAAAACCTCGTGGGAAGCCGAGCAAACCATAGAGGCAGGCGACACCATGATGGACGTTGAATGGCAACTTGATTTTTGGGAATACGACTGGGGAGGACAGTTGTCCTGTCGGGGTGACGGCTACAGCAAAGCTCAGTCGCATTTCTGGAAGTATGACAAAGCATCGCATGCTGGCACCCTCACTTTGAACCATCGTCCCTATGCCTTCACCTACGGCCCATCCACCGACCATCTCACCCACGAATACAGCAGCATCCTGCGGGTTGATGGAACCAGCGTACCCGTAGGCGGTTCACTGCAATTTGTACGAAAAGAGGGAGAGTCTTCCCGCCCCCGCCGATGAGGCATACCTACGAAAAGCCATACACTCTTAAGGGATAACCTATCGACGGGGTATCCCTTTGCTTACATTACGAGGCAACTCTATTGGCATGCCTGTCCAGCCAGCAGGCCGCAGGCCGCCATGATGTCTTCACCACGGGAGGCACGGATGGTGCAGGTGATGCCGTGGGCGTTGAGGTAGTCGCGAAACTGGTTCATGGCTTGTGACGAGGCTGTGCGATAAGGTGTGTCGGGCGAGGCATGGAAACGAATCAGATTAACCCTACAGTAAAGACCCTTCAGCATGCTTACCAACTCTGTGGCATGACGCAAGTCATCGTTGAGCCCTGCAAACATGGTGTACTCGAACGACACTCGCCGCTGCCCACTCCAATCATACTGTTTCAGCAATGCCACCACCTCGGCAATGGGGTAGGCCTTCTGCATAGGCATGATGGCCAACCGCTCTTGTGCGAAAGGGTTGTGCAGGCTGACAGCAAGGTGACACTGGCTCTCCTTAAGAAAACGGCGAAGGCCAGGGATGATGCCCACACTGGACACAGTGATACGCTTGGGGCTCCAACCCAAGCCCCAGTCAGCGGTAAGTACCTCAGTACTGCCTAGTACACTGTCCAGATTATCCATCGGTTCGCCCATGCCCATGTAAACAACGTTGGTGAGAGTGGTGAACTCGGGTATCGAAAAAATCTGATTGAGGATATCGGCGGCAGTGAGGTTGCCGTGGAAACCCTGCTGTCCGGTGACACAGAAGCGACATCCCATCCTACAGCCCACCTGGCACGAGATACAAAGCGTTGCCCTGTCGCCATCAGGAATGTAGACCGCCTCAACATATCTTTTGAATTGAGAATTGTCCGAGTTCGGCGACGAAACATGCATTTCCCTATCTTCATCCTCTATTTCAAAGAGGTACTTCTTGGTACCGTCAGTCGACACCTGACATTGCACTGGGGCATGCCGGCCGATATAGGCTATCTCGTTCAGGCGGCTGCGTGCCTTGAGTGATAAGTTGGTCATTGCATCGACGCTGTCCACCCGCTTGGCATAGAGCCAGTCGCACATCTGTTTGGCAGTGTATTTGGGCATGTCTTCAGCAGCACACAGCTGCTGAAGTTGAGCGAGCGTCATACCCAATAGGTTAGTCTTAGAAATCATAATAGGGGTCCTCTTCCTGAATCTCCTGCTGGAATTTGGCGCAATCTAGTTCCACATCCAGCGGCACGTTGGGACGGTCAAAGTCGCCACGCGGGAACTTCAAAGTCTTATCAGTATAAATGCTGCGCATATAGTGGCCGAAGATGGGCAGTGCCTGTGCCGCACCTTGTCCAAAGGTCATGTTACGGAAATGGATGCTACGCACTTCGCCGCCAGTCCAGATAGCAGTGGCAAGCTTGGGCGTGATGCCCACAAACCAGCAGTCAGAGTTGTTCTGGGTGGTGCCAGTCTTACCGGCGATGGCATTGCTAAACTCATTGAGCTTATACTTATAGTTCAGCCTTACACCCGTGCCGCTCTGCACCACGCCCTTCATCAGCTCTATCATCATATAAGCTGTGCGCTCGCTGATAGCCTCGTGGCGTTCGGGAGTGAAACGGTCGAGGACAGTGCCCTTGTTATCCTCGATACGGGTAATAAAGATAGGTTCCACATACTCACCCTTGTTGGCAAAGGTCGCCATGGCACCTGCCATTTCATAGACAGTGATTTCGGGTGTACCCACACATATAGCCGGCACAGGGTCAATCTCACTAGAGATACCCATTTTGCGAACAATGCTAATCACCTGCTCGGGCGAGCCTTGCTTCATCAGATAGGCCGATACCCAGTTGATAGAGTGTGCCAGCGCCCATTTGAGCGTCACCATCTGGTTCTCGCGCTCGTGCGATGAGTTCTTCGGACACCAGTCGGGCTGTCCCCACACCTCGAAACACACCTGTGCATTAGGCACCTCGGTACAGGGGTACATGCCCAGGTCCTGCAGTGCCATAGTGTATACAAACGGCTTGAACGTAGACCCCACTTGGCGGTGGCTCATCACATTGTCATATTTAAAGTAGCGGTAGTTGATGCCACCCACATAAGCCTTCACATAGCCCGTACCGGGCTCTACCGACATCATGCCCACGTTCAAAAACTTCTTGTAGTATAGCAACGAGTCCCACGGCGACATGACAGTGTCGATATTACCCTTCCACGAGAAGACCCTCATAGGCACCTTCTCTTTAAAGATCTTTCGTATCTCCTTGTCGCTCTTGCCCTGATTGTGATGCAACTGGTAGTAGCGGTCGGAGTTCTTCATAGCCTGCACCAGAATCTTCTCCTGCTGTTCGGGAGTGATGTCGTTGAAAGGGTTGCCGCCGCGACTTTTCAACTCACGATTAAACTGGGGCTGCACCTCTTTGCTCATGTGTTCACGCACTGCCGCTTCGGCATAACGCTGCATACGCGAGTCAATAGTGGTATAGATACGCAGTCCATCCTTATGCACATCATAATGCTCTCCGTCGTTATTGCGATGATGCTTGCACCAATCTTTCATATAATTGCGTATATACTCACGCAGATAGGTCGCCAACCCATCGTTGTGGCTCTGAGGAGAATAGTGCGACACATCAACCGGCTCCTCCTTATACTGCTCATACTCCTCCTCGCTCAAATAGTCGTAGCGCTTCATCTGCGACAACACCGTGTTTCTGCGGCTCATTGCGTTGTCAGGATGCAATATGGGGCTATATGCCGTGGGAGCCTTCAGCAAGCCCACAAGCATCGCCGCCTCAGTAACGCTCAGCTCTGCAGGGGTCTTATCGAAAAAAGTCTTGGCGGCCGTTTTGATTCCAAACGAATTGCTGCCAAAATCCACCGTGTTAAAATACATGGCTATAATCTCCTGCTTCGAGTAGTTATGCTCCAATTTTACTGCCACCACCCATTCCTTAAACTTCGAGAACACAGTGCCTATCTTGCCCTTATGCTCTCGTGGAAACAAGTTCTTGGCCAACTGCTGCGTGATGGTACTACCACCGCCGCTACTGCTGTGGCGGCCCAACAAAGTCTTGAAAAAAACACGGAACAGACTACGCGAATCAATGCCCGAATGCTTATAGAAACGCACATCCTCAGTAGCTATCAAAGCATTGACCAAGTTGGGCGAAAGCTCGTCATAAGTAACGTTCGAACGGTTCTCGATACCTATAAAGCCCAGTATCTCACCATCGGCAGAGATAACCTCGGTGGCCTGGTTGCTCTGTGGGTTCTCCAACTCTTCGAACGAGGGCATAAAGCCCAGCCACCCCAGCGAGAGCAGGGTGAAGAAGAGGAAGACAAATATCCATAGCCCGGCAAACACCTTCCATGCCGTGCGTATCATCTTGCTCTTGTCATTCTTACTCTTTTTCTGTGCCATATCTATTATTGAGATTTATAGTTTTTTTGATAGTTTATAAGAGTCCACCCCAAACCTCACCTGCTCCTGCTCCCAAAACCTCCTTGCCAGTCTTAAAAGCATGCGGCTCACGCCCGCTGCCATCTTTTAGTTTTGGAGGCTTTCTGATTTTCCAAAGTGCTCTATGCGCAACCCCACACTCTTGAGCCCCACCACATTAGTGTCGCGCATACCATGATATATTTCAAAACGATACTTACCCGCCCTCGGAATAATGACATGGCGCTGAAACACAAAGCGGCTGTCGACATAGCGGCCTGTGCGCCTGCCATACCAATGTCCCTCCACATCGGCCAAAGGGCATTCCAGGGTGTCGTATGCCACCGTGCCGTCGGGGAAGTAAGTATTGATAAAAAAGAAAGTGTTCGCCTTGGTGTAATGCACGCTGTTGCGCACATCGATAAAAAAGTCGTACACCTGCAGTGTGTCCTCTATCTTCACGTCAAACACCAACGGCTGATTCATATTCCAGCCCGTCTCATCCACATCGCGTTCTGCCGCGTAGAACACATTCTTGTCACACCCCTGAATACACATAAATGCGACCATCAGCACCATACCTATAAGAATCTTACGCATAGCACATCCCTCCTACTATTGGTTGTTGCGTTTCTCCTTATCGCTGCTGCGACGAGGATTGTTACGAGCACCGGTGTGGCGGTTATTGGTGCTATTGCGCAGACGGGTCTCCTCGCGCCGCTGCTCATCACGCACTCTCTGGTCGTCGCGGTTGCGTTGCTGACGGCGGTCACCGCCCCGCTGCTCGCCACCCCGCTGTTCGCCGCCCTTACGCTCGCCACCCTTGCGCTCACGACGGTCGTCGCGATGTGCCTCTTTGGCAACGCTCGTCTCAGACATGTCGTCTGCCATGCGGCGCAACTCGCGCTCAAAGTCGGCATTAGTAGTCTCTTGAGCCAAAGCGGCGGTCGACATCAGTTCCACCTGATAGTCCTCCATCTTCTCGGGATACTCCTGGTTGCGGTTCATCTCTATTATCTTCTTCACACTCTCTGCGGTAAGCGCATGCAACTCACTCTCGCCCTCATAACAATACCACATAATGCCGCGAAACACATCAGTCTTCTTATACAATGCAAGACCCTTCTGAAAACGTATCGCCGTATTAGCAGGAGGGAACTGTTTCAGCGCGTCGGCATACACCTCGCACTCAAAGTTAAGGCAGCATTTCAACTTACCGCACTGCCCGGCCAGTTTCTGCGGGTTGGGCAATATCTGCTGAACCTTGGCCGTGTTGGTCGTCACCGACTTGAAATTGGTGAGCCAGGTGCTGCAACACAACTCGCGTCCGCAGGTACCCAGTCCGCCCACTTTGCCGGCCTCTTGACGCACACCTATCTGTTTCATCTCAATACGCACATGAAACTCCTCTGCCAGCACCTTAATCAACGTGCGAAAATCCACACGGTCGTCAGCCGTGTAGTAGAATATCGCCTTGGCATTGTCGCCCTGATACTCCACATCGTTCACCTTCATCTCCAAATTGAGGTCGGCAGCAATGCGGCGTGTCCTCAACAAGGCATTATGCTCGTTCTTCAAGCTCTCAGCCCAACGCTCAATATCGTTGCTCTTGGCACGGCGAAACAACTTGCGCACATTCTCGCTAGCGGGGTCCACATGCCTCTTAAGCATCTGTATGCGGCACACCTCGCCCGTCAGGCTCACAATGCCTATATCATGCCCGGGCATACCCTCCACAGCCACCACATCGCCCTCCGTCACTTCCAATCCGTCGGGCAGGCGGAAGAAATCCTTGCGGTTATTCTTAAAACGCACCTCCACACAGTCGAAAGGCTTCCCTCCCGGCTGGCGGATGCCGCGCATCCAATTGCACGAGGTTACCTTGCTGCAACTACGCATCTCAGTCTCGCTGACAGGCACATACGATGTAGGGCACTGCTTGCATCCGCGGCTCAAAAACAAATTCTCCTCATACTTCACCCAAGGCAACGTGGGGTCGGGCTCCAGATAGGGGTCAATCGAATTCTCCGGCGCGGCATACTCACCAAACACATCCATCCTATCCTCCTTATCCTCCTGTCGCCGCTCACGCTCTTTCTCGCGCCGGTCGCGTATAAATGCCTCCATCTCCTCGGCCGTTGCCACATCGTCATCCTCGCTCTCTGCCGGTGGCAGCTGCTGCTTAGGAATATCTTGCTGTTCCAACGACTTATCTTTATGATTTTTTTTCTCTAACTCTTTGTTCTCTTCCATAAAAATGACAAGTTAATATATAATTGTTTTTACCTTTCAGTTCAAAAAAGCTATCGGTTCTTAATAAGCTTGCTCATCGTAAACGACAGCTGCATAAACGTTATTTTCGCATTGGCATTGCGCTCAATGGCATATATGGCATCAGTCATCGCCTGGTTCATCTGTTCAATATTGCGCGCCGTCACCATGCCGGGAAAGAAAGTGTCAAACTTCTCGTCGCCGAAACTCAACTCTCCTGGCAGCTCGATGTTTGCTGCCGTCTTCAGATAGCAGGCGCGCAACGACTCCTGCACATACTGCAGAAAACACTTCTGCGGCTCGCGGCCTATTCCCGCCGTCTTATCCACCCACGCCGAGAGGGTCTTCATATCCAGCTTAAACAACAGCCTCATCCACGCCACAAACATGCCGGCAAACATCCCACGACGCTCCTCCGACAACTCCCTATTCATATCGGGCACCACCACCTGCTGCACTCGCGAAATGATGGTCTGCAGCATACGGTCCTTGCTCTCCGTCACCAACAGCAGCAGCGTCTTCTCCGTCGGCTCCTCCAACGTCTTCAACAACTTGTTGGCCGTCGTCAGATTCATCCGCTCAGCCATCCACATCACCACCACCTTGTAGCCACCCTCGTACGACTTCAGGGCCAGCGTCTTCACTATGTTGTCGGCATCCCGCTCACGTATCAGTCCCTGCTTGTTCTCAATGCCCAGTCGCGCATACCACTCATCCTCTGTACCCAGCTGGTGTTTCTCAATCAAAAAATCGCGAAACTCCTCTTGGAAATCCTCCGAACAGGGTTTCCCTGTCACCACCGACGTCGTGGCACTGGGAAACACAAAATGAAGGTCGGCATGCTCCAGCTCCTCATACTTACGGCAGTTCGGGCACTCTCCGCACGAGTCGGCCCGCAGTTCGGCCCCCTCGCCATAGTGCACACGGTGTTCGCAGTTCAGATATTGGGCATACGCTATTGCCAACGCCAGGCTCCCACTGCTGGTAGGTCCTAGGAACATTTGGGCATGACTTACACGCCCCGTGTCAATTATTTCAGTCAGACGGTTTATCAAAACACGCTGACCCTCAATATCTTTAAACCGCATAATAAGCTTAAATTAATCTACAAATATATAAATAAAATCTGACATAACGACTTTTTCGACAAAAATAGTTGTCGCAATAGCTCCCACACCTGTTCGCAACATAGCAATGCTTAAACCCAAATCGGTCATTCGGATTTATGGCAGATTAGTATTTGTTTCGAGCAGATTGGCCGCATCGCTGGCGAAGACGTAGCGGGCTACGGCGAGACAGGGATTTGTACAAGATGCCGGAAGAAATACTGAAATGCCATAAACAGACATAAAAAAGAGAATTTGATTGAAAAGTCGACCTAATGACCGATTTGGGTTAAATAAAATGGCTCTAGTTTGATAAAAGACTGATTTTTTACAGCCTCGAAGAGGCTGAATATCAATAACACCGTACAAGCGTAGCGCAGTGCGGTGACAGAACATACTCCCTATCTGCGTCTCGAAGATACTATATAAACCACCAAATTTTTTTTAAAATATTTTTCATTACATTTAGAAACAAGATGTTATATCCATGACCTTTGTTATAAATCATGGTAAAAATAGTCTC
>JAFRRK010000002.1 GCA_017428115.1 Bacteroidales bacterium
ATCAACAACAAAATCAAAACCCTCAAACGCATGGCTTACGGATTCCGTGACGATCACTATTTCAAACTTCGTCTTCTCGCCTTACATGACTTTAAGGTCGCTTGATGGCTTGTTCCACCTAAGCAATAATCGGATGAACCACTTTTTTACTATCTTCTTGTAGAACACCTGTTCCCTG
Organism: Bacteroidales bacterium; assembly: GCA_017428115.1. GTDB lineage: Bacteria > Bacteroidota > Bacteroidia > Bacteroidales > P3 > Colimorpha. Next base: position 179 of record JAFRRK010000002.1, read on the forward strand.
TCTCCGGCTGCTATGCGGATGCGGACGATATAGGCCCCCGTCGGCAGGCGCGTGATGTCCGCCACCTCTGTCCCCGTATAGGTCGCCACCGTGCGCCCCGTCATGTCCATCAGCACCAGCTCCGCCACCTCTCCCCCCACATACTCCACCACAAACTCCCCCGTTGTCGGGTTGGGCTTCAGTACCGGCTCGGCAGCTGCCGCCAACGCCTTTCCGAGTCCGTACGACAGCCCGGCATCGATAAGCATGGCGTACAGGTCGGAGGCCTTGATGCAGTACTGTCTCTTGCACAGCATATCGTCCTTGCAGACGACAGCATAGAAGCAGATGTTCTCGCCATCGTGCGCCATCTGCGACAGCCGCGCCACGTCGAACATGCCGAGGCCGTTCACCAAGTTGTAGCCGTCGAACAGGTAGTCGAACACCATGGGTGGCTCGCTCCAGAATGCCAGCACGTTGTCCGCCGACCCCACGTCGGCGGAGAAGTCGAAATAGCCCGTCCCCGCGCTCGAGAGGAGCGCGTTTATCTCTATTTCGAGACCATCCATTTCCGTACCCATGTCGGGAGGGCACGACATCGGGGGCATCAGCTCCACATAGAAGTCCTTGTAGCAAATCGGACACTCCAGATAGATACGGAAATCCGCCACCGAGGGCATCAGGCTGGATGTCACCAGATACAGGTTGAATGTGTAGGTCTCACCAGGATTGAGACCGACGGGAACAAAATTGCTGCTCATCGCCATGTTGGGGTCGCCCGACTCCAGGTCGACGCTGTCGAGACACGCCTGGCGGACCATCTTGTTGGTCACCCTCACCTGCACGGTATAGTTCAGCTTGCAGTTTTCGACCGTGAGGGTGGTGTCGAATGCTATCTCCAGCGAGTCGCACAGGCAGTAGTCCGTGCCCAGAATGTCGAGCAGGGGCGAGTCGGCATGGCAGACGTTTCCGTTGTAGTCCACGTGCAGCTGGTAGCTGCCTATGGAATAGAGTGGCTGCGTTAGCGGCGACAGGGTGTAGTTCCCATTCCCACTACTCACAGACAGGCCGTTGAGGTCCCATTTCCAGCGCACCTCCTCGTTCCCCCTTGTCAGCCCGTAGATGGGCAGCTTGAAGGGAGGGTCGAAGAACAGCGAGCACCGCTCGTAGCAGCCCGTCAGCATCCCGTCGAAGTCCGGGGCGGAGGGGATGTACAGCTCGCCCGCGTCGGAGAGGCAGCCCGTGGCGGCGTCGTAGTAGCGGGCGGTGGCGTAGCCGGGGGTGAAGTAGTGCGCCACAGAGCCGTGGTCGCCGTTGCTCCACAGGAAGGTGGGCGTGCCCGACGGCACGGGGGCGTTCAGCACCACGGGCGGGTCGCCTATGCAGCGGTTGCCACCGTAGGCGAGGGTCGGCGCGGCAGGCGTGGGCTGTACCACCAGCGTCTTGATTTCCCGTCCCGCGCAGCCGGTGCCGGTGCCCGTCACGGTAAGCTCCACGGTGTAGCTGCCGGCCTGCTGCGGGGTGAAGGTGACGGTGGAGCTGGTGCCGGTGAAGACGGTGCTGCCGCCGTTAGAGACAGTCCAGCCATATTGGAACTGGCCGGGGTTGGGTCCGGACTCGCCATGCAGCACTATCGGCATCCCGGCGCAGAAGTGCCCGTTCTCATAGCTGATAACCGCCTCGGGACTGGGTAGGAACTCGACGTTCAACATCTTCTGTCCCTGGCAATAGTTTTCATTGACAGCGTAGGCATAGTAGTCGTCAGTGTGATTTGCAAGGTGTGCTACCCCACTAGTATTGCCATCACTCCACCACCAGTTGGTATTATCGAAACCTAACGTGGAGGGTATTTGGGCATTTCCGTATCGTAGGTTAATTGGGGTTGAATATGGACAAACATTAGTTAGTGGAGCTCTATGGATTTGACCATTTCTCATTATATCATAATATGAATTAATGTTTAACGTAGTATTATAAGTACATCCATTCTCATCATTGGATGTAGCGATAATGGAGTAAGCCGTGGCGTCGGTAGGAACATAAAAATAATTATTGACACTAACGTTATTATTGCCGTCATACTCAAACGTATGAGAAACACTCCCCCCACTCACATCCAAGTACGAGTTGTCGCCAAACTCCCAGTGTGTCGAAACGATGCTGTTGCCCGACGTGAGCTTGGCGGTCAGCTCTATCGGCGTGTTGTCGCAGGTCTGATTCTGGTAATTCTCGTTGGCGGTTTCTATTTCCAACAAGTCGCCATTCGGCGGCGTGGTCATGGTCACCTCGCCGAGGTAGCAGTTCATGGCGTTACCATTGTAGTCCCTCAGCCAGAAGGTGTAGGTGCCCGAGTAGGTGTTGTTGAACTTCACGGTCGGGCTGGCGACCAACGTGGTGCATGAGGTGGCGTTATTGTTCTGGTCTATCATCGTGATGACGCAGCCATGGCTTGCATCAGTATACGACGAATGGTTGCGTACGATGATCTTGTCGCACGCCTTCTCAAGCGTGAACTTGGGGACAAATGGTGCGATGAAGGTGTATCGGCTGTAGTGGCACACTCCCAAGTCCCTGTAGCTCACTTCGACCTCGAACTGTTCGTCAGCATCGATAGTGGTTTCAAAGTCTTTGTTGTACAGTCCTGACACGACAGGGCTGCCAACGCCTCCCTCCATTATGGTCCATGACACCGAGGAGGGTGGAGAAACCTGCAGCCTCAGCCTCCTCGTGCAGCAGTCGTAGCCTACCAGCCGCACGTTGATGTCGTCGACACAGTCGTGGTCGAGGTCCAATGGGTCTATATATTTATCAAGGACTATATTACACCCAAATGTAGTATTATTAAATGAGGTGGAGCAGGGTCTGTCTATATAGCACTGATATGTGCCCGAACCGTATGTGGCAGGGTTGATGTAATAGGTGGTCTCAGTTGGTAGGTTGATGCCGTTCAACTCCCAAGAATACTGACAGGTTCCGCACGGCCCCGGATAGGCCGAGAGCAGGTTGGTAGAGGGATTGTACACCAGCCTGTCGTACGGCGGGTTAGGGCATGCGGTAACAAGGGCGGAGCCTTTGTGGTAGTAGTTGGTGTCGCTACAGAAGTGGTAGGGGCTGTGGTATGCCGTGATGCGGTGCTGCCCACTATGATTCAGTGCAAAGGGATACGGCTCGTTCATTGGCACTACGGCGTCGTCGTCCACCCGCCACAGGTAGGGGCTGGGGTAGCCGTGCGTTTCGTAAATAAATAATGTTTGGCCCATGCAGCCAATATTATCGGGGTCGGTGTCGAGCGTCAGGCTCCCAGGTATCAGGCTCTGGTCGATTGTGATGGTCTGGGATACCGTACTGCCGGAGCAGTAATCGCGTTCCAGCGTCACGGTGAACGGGTTGTACGTACCGCTGTTGAGATGGTTGAGCTGCAGGCGTATCGAACTCTCCAACGCGCTGCCCTGCACCGAGGCATATTCCTGGGCAGTGTTCTGTATGCTCCAGCGGTACAGCACCCCCTCCTGGTCGGGGGCTTTCAGTTCCACCTCCGCGCCGGGACACGCCCTCACGGGGTTGGGCGGGGTGTACGTGGCCAAGGCGAACGGTGTTATGTTGATTGGCAGCGGCGCGGCCGACAGGCAGCCGAGGAGGCGGTCGTAGTTGTACACGTCCACGCTGCACACCGTCGGACCGTAGCTGAATGTGGCCTCGTTGCCCGTCGCCTCCTGCAATGGGTCGTCGGGGGAGCACTGCATGGTCCAGTAGAGCGAGTAGTTGGGGTTGGAGGGCTGTCCCTTGAGCCGGATGGCGCTGTTGGGACACGCCGTGGTGGGATTGTCGGGGTCCATGTCCGCCGTCGTGGGCGCGGGCGGTGGCGGTAGCACGTTTACCGCATGTGGCGCCGACTTGCAGAAGCTCGGACTCTCGGCAATCACGTGGTACTGACCCGTACTGGGGAAGGTATAGACAAACTGGTTGGAGGCTGTGACCGTGTGTATGGCGTTTCCCGACGCGTCGTACACAGTCCAGTCGGCCGGCACCGAGGGGTCGGTGGCAAGGTTGCACTGATTAGACAGACACCCCCTCTCGTCGCCCGTGATACTGAGTGGCGGCAGCACCGATACCGTAAGCGGCTGCGAGGTGAGCGTGCCGCATTGGAGGAAGGGGCATCCGTAGGTGGCATTGACGGTGTAGGTGTTCGGCTGATCGAAAACCAGCGTCAGCACATTGGGGCCTTGGCCCTGCTCCATCGTCACGCCCGTGGCGGGTGTTACCGACCAATGGTAATCGGTGGAGCCGAAGAGCGGCAGGCTGTACTGCACCGCGTCGCCCACGCACGCAGTCGTGGAACCGCCGATACCGATGCCGCCGTGCATCACGGGAACCTTGCGCGTCATCAGGTTGGGACACGTCAGCCCCCCGCACAAGCTGCCGTCCAGCGCGACGGTGCCGTAGCCGTTCTGCGGGTCGTCCCACACCACGGTGACACTGGAGGTGCCTTGCCCGCCGATGATGGTTCCGCCGTCCACATACCAGCGGTACTGCCCGCAAGTGGTAGGACTCGTGGCACGGTAGGTGACGGTGGCGTCCTCGCAGGCAGTGCCGTAGCAGTCCAGCTCCAGACGGTCGCCCGACAGCACCACTATCTGGTACGTCTCGCTGTCATAGCAGCCGCAGTTGTTGTAGACACGGTGCACCACCACGTCGTTGTTGTTCACTGCCCCGATTGTGAAACTGGGGGTTGTGGCATGCGCTGTCGCGCTGCTCCAGTAGTGCCCGGCGATGTCCTCATCACCTGCCGTCGACTGGTCGACGAACGACACCGGTTCGCCCTGGCACACGCGTATGACCTTGTTGCCCGAGGCATCGACGCTGTACATCGGCACTGAGAGCGAAGCAGCCGTAGGCCGCTCCACAAGCGTGACGTGCTTCGACCAAAAGCAACGATAGCCCGTCACGCTGGTGACAGTGACCCCCAATGTCCCGTTCGTGCCACCGCCCCACGTCACGGTGACACTTCCGTCCGGATTGGTGGTGTAAGAGTCTTCTCCCCATACATCCCAGACCACGCTGGCCATGGCGGAAGCGGCCAGATTGGTGAAGGCGGTATAGGTGCAGGTCATACCCTGGCACGCTATGAGGTCGCGCTCGTTCATGTCGAGAAACAGGCATTTGTCGCCCAGGACGCATTGCGCCTCGAAGTCGCTGGTGACGGTCACGGCACAGGGTGCCTGTCCGTGCGTCACCGTGGGCAGCATGCACAGCAACGCGCACAGCGCCCATCCGACTCTTTGACAAAATTTCTGTTTCATTTACTGTGTTTTTAAAGGTTAATAATCTGTGTTTTTTCAGAGAGAAAGGCATACCGACTAGGCGAAAGGAGGGGATGGTTTGAAGTAAGAACTAAGAAGCAAATGCAATTCCGCTGCAAATATACAACTATTTTTTCCAACTGGCAAAGCACCCATCCAGACATTAAATGTTAATTAAATTTAAAATCTTTTGACAATGCTGGAGCACAAGCGATTACAAAATGCATTTTTTTTCAAAAACACACCATTTTTATATCCCATTTTCAACCCTATTTTACCCCTTCTCACACCCTTCCGCCAAAGAAGTTATCAACAACTTTTCAACCACCCGCTACTCGTCGCGACTTTCCATCCCAACTTTGCCCCAGCACCTGACCTAACTGCCAAAAATTCAATATTTTTGCTCACAACTGATTTTTACCTCTATCTGCCTCTTACTATATAATAGTACTTTAACATTACATCAACGGTATTTCGACGCTTTTTAAAGCGTCGAAATACCGTTGAAATAGCGTCGAAATACCGTTGAAGTACAGTTGATATAATCGAACCACTCGGAGGCGATGAGTGAAGAAAAAGGGAGGCAAACGGAGTTCGTTTGCGCTCGGCTATCGAACTTCCATGGATTAATTCATGGTAAATTAATGATCGCTCTAGTACAATAATGGACTAATTTTTTCGTTATCTCGTTATGAAGACCGAAAACACACAGCAGAAAGCATCATGGAGCTGATAAACAGTCTGCACCTGTCCAACTGCGTTCCTAGGTATGTCGACATTGATATGGATGATGCCCAATTGTTGACCACAGGCTTGTTGAAGACAGCACAATACTCACTGTGGGAGATGCGCTACGCCACGGCGGCCAACACCATTGCCATGCTGCATGGTACAAAAACAGAAAATGGGGGGATGTGGAGCATTCTGCAGGTCGCGTCGTGGAGTCCGACCTGGGTGCCACACAGTGTCCAAGCTGACTATAGGGCGTTAAAGTCGATGGATGTCGGGGCTAACGGGTGGGCTTATTTGGCAGGACGGAGTATGCCGGACAAAACGCTTCTCCATTTCCGACAGGATGCGGGCATGATGGAACGGTCGTGCTACTCAACGCGGCCTGCCACCGTCGTGGAAAATATGACATTGAATCCTGGTGAAGAGCCTGTGTTGGTAGAACCGTCATCCATCCCGATAGGCACAATCACCCCAACCTACATTCAGATAAATGTTACAACCCCGGGATACTACCCCCAATGCAATACTTCATATTGACCGAGAAAAACCAATAATTCATGAAAAAAACGATTCTACTACTGACAATATTGGTATGCTGTGCAGAGATGCCGCACATCGCGGCACAGACTGTCGCTAACGCGTCTGTCGAGAGCGAATACCCAACAGAATATGGGAAAAACGTCCGTATATGCGTCAATCCCACCGACGGGGCCACCGTGATCTACTACAGGGATACCGTCCTTGATACGAACTGCTTTATCTACCACAAGCAGGGGGCAACCTCCGACAACAAGTTTGTATGGCCTCCCATTCCCGAAGGCACAGGCACTGCCACCTGCACGGTGGAGGACATGAAGATTATCGGCGACACCCTCTACTTCTGTGGAGCGGCGGACTACCCCGACGGTAGTGTACGAAAACAGAAAGGCTATCTCGGCTGGGTCAGGACATTCCAATTAAAGAGCCCCTTTGGGGGAGTGAGCTTTCAATATCATTCGGATTTTATAGACTCAGCCCCCCCCTCAAAAAAAGATTGTTGGACTCTCCCACATAGACGGATATTTCGATATAACTGACAATATGGTAAAGATAGGTCTTGTGGGAAAATATGAATATACTGCAACCGACACAACATCATGCCTACTGCTGGTGAAAACGTCGAGTGGGAGTTGGCCCTACCAATTCCACTACCTGACAGACCCCAAAGAGACATTCACTGACATCGTATTCATTAAAGACAAATGGCTGGTTGTCCCTTCCCGGTTTGAGCATGTGTATCAGGACCACTACAGCTTCGGAATCAGGTATGAGTCTGTTAGCATCGCTTTTGGAATGTCTAATGCTACCCTACCTCTATTTCAGACCGTACAGAAATTCAATACATACTATATGAACACATCATCCTCTGTCAGTCAACACCCGACATGGCACAGAAGCGATGTGGATATACACATAGTCGACGACCCTACCTGCACAGCCTATGCAATAGTGGCATACGAATGCGAGGACACTGCCATGCAGTGCGATAACCCACAGCAGACAGCCCTCTTCAAATTGAACCTTAATTCGTCACCGAACATCACAATTGATGCCTCACAGTTGGTACACGGATATTTCAGGAGTCCGCGTACATTTGTAGGGATTAAAAATGTGCTGGACGACCCTGCGATGGTGCTGCTTCACAGAGGTCTTTGGGACGACGGAGAGATGGCAAGCGCCCTCCTCTTCCCAACATGGAGCCATTATGGACAGATTGACGGCCTGTTGGCGGACTACCGTAGCAACACCTCCCTGGATGTATACAAGAACCGATACATTCGATTGGGTGGGACATCTTTGATGGACAACTACGTCCTTCATTATCATCTGAACAGGCAGCAGATTACTTCGTCGTGTTATTCTACAAGACCGACTTTTTTATCCGAGGAATTAAAAGAAAAAGACTCTAGTAATACGTTCATTATTATCCCCGAGTGGATAAATACGTCTCCTATTTTATGGTCATCTTATGCCATGACATATACATCAATCACCAATAAAAACAGTTGCGAAACAAATTATCTTTTGAAGCAATGAAACCAATGAAAAGAATTATAGTACTATTTTTAACCGCATTATGTGGAACGGTCTGTGCCCAGACCTACGATACCATTGGTGGAAAAGATGGCAAACTTCCGTATTATTTCTACCCTAATGGATGGTTTGATACCTGCCTTTGCTATCATGAAGGTAACCTTAAAAATGGATATGAACCTAGTGGATATGCAGAGGGACCAAACATTCCCCCCTCCACCCATCCTCGTTGGATGGCTATCGAATACCGTGTAGATGGTCCCGTGGCCTTTGTCGGTGTGGCCGTAATGATAGAAGATTTATATGGATATGGACTAGGTGATTCTATATATAATGACACTGTCTATCCAGACACCATAAGTGTTATTTGTAGGGACTCGTCCGGTGTGCTGAACGTGGTGGCCTCTGTCAGCACACAATGGGACACGGCACCACGCAGAGTGCTAAAAATCCCACTCAGTGCAGATTCATTAGTAGACGGTTTTGCGTACACGTTTCTGTACGATCTGAAGTTTGACCACCCTGTTGTTGCTGATTCCGTATATTATCTTTTTGGTACTGAATGGAACATTACTAGGTGGTATAATGGTCCCTATGCATATTGGAAATCGCACCCCTATTCGCATGTTATCATAACTCCAAATAGATGTCCCCCAAATCCTGTACATCCTTGGGAACTGCCACCTGCATGCGACTCTTCTCAGCTTCGCTTCGCTGCCTATATGCATGGGGATAAGTGTGTCATAGATTCTACTCCAGAATGGCCAAGAGGCCTTACTGACATTTGGGGTCCGTATCTGCTGATGATAGACTCTTGTACGATAGAGGTGGGGTCGGCGAACCCTGAGAAGGGGACGGCGGGGCCGACGCGGAGCATGTCGAAATGGGTGACGCAGACCATCACCGCCACGCCGGAGTACGGCTACCGCTTCAGCCACTGGAACGACGGCAACACCGACAACCCGCGCGACGTCTACCTGACGCAGGACACCGCGTTCACCGCCTACTTCGAACGCAACCCCCGCTACATGGTGCAGACCCGCTGCGTGCCGGAGGGCAAGGGCTTGGTTTGGGGCGACGGGCAGTATTGGTGCGGCGACACGGTGACGCTGACCGCCACAGGGGCCATCGCCCCATACTTCTTTTACGGATGGAACGACGGCAACACCGACAACCCACGACGCTTCGTGATAGGGCAGGACACCTCGTTCACCGCCTACTTCGCCCGGCGGATCGTAGGCATCGACAGCACGGCAGATGCCGAAGCACTCTTCACCCTCACCCCCAACCCCACGACGGGGAGGGTGACAGTGGAAATAGACCTTCCCCTGTTGCTCCGCGACGACACCCCCGGCACGGGTGAGGCTTTAATCACATTCCATGACGTTGCCGGTCACGAGGTGCTGCACAGAGCCGTCACTGCTGCACAGAACGCCGTCGAGATAGACCTCTCGTCCCTTTCTGCCGGAACCTACTTTGTCACGCTCACCACCCCAAAGTGCGTCACCTCCCGCCGTCTGGTGGTGAAGTAGGGGCAGGGCATGAGAGGCACATGAGACAGGTGGTACGTCAACAACATGCGCAAGAATCCCCTAGGCAGGGATAGGCCTACAGCTATACTATTATTACGGGTGTGGGGACTTGCAATGCGACTACTTCAGGGGCTCGACGTGGAGGGTGATGTGGGTGGTGGGGCCGAAATGGGCTTTCAAGGCCTGCTCAATCTCACATGTGCGGGCGTGGGCGGTGCTGAGGGGGAGACTGCCGTCCATGCGGATGTGCAGCTCGATGGCATAGCGGCTGCCGATGCGGCGGGTGCGCAGGTGGTGCGGGTCGTGCACGTCGGGAAAGGTGGCTATGATGTCGAGTATCTGGCGTTCCACCTCGTCGGGTAGCGAGGCCTCGAGCAACTCGTCGACACCCTGCTTGAGGAGCCGCCACGACACACGGAGGATGAAGAAAGTGACGACGAGCGACGCCAAGGGGTCGAGCACCGTCCAGCGGTCGCCGAGGAGGATGGCACCGCCAATGCCCACAAGGGTGCCGAGCGAAGAGAGGGCATCGCTGCGATGATGCCACGCGTTGGCCTCGACGGCGGGCGAATGGAGCGTGCGGGCACGGCGAACGGTGTATTGGTACACCACCTCCTTGAGCAGCACCGAGGCCACTGCCGCCCACAGGGCCACCATGCCGGGAGCAGCGATGGCGCCACCGCGGTACCAGAAGAGCAGCGTCGCGACGGCCTTGTAGCCGATGCCCACAGCCACAGCCGCCAAGGCGACGCCGATAAGGGTGGTGGCAAGGGTTTCGTACTTGCCATGACCGTAGTCGTGGCTGCCATCCTCGGGCTTGCCACTGATGTGGACAAAGAGCAGCACCACGGCATCTGTGAGGAGGTCGGAGAGGGAATGGACCGCATCGGCCATCATGGCAGCACTATGGCCCACGATGCCGGCAATGAACTTGAAAAGGGTGAGCAGCACGTTGGCCGCGCTGCCCACCAAGGTCACCTTGAATATCTCACGCTCACGAGACATGACGATATATACAGCAGTTAAAAAATGAGTGAGAGAATGACAGGTAAGGTCTGGGGTAGAAAAGAGATTTGAGATTTGAGAACCGCCCTGGTGGACAGGTCAATTCTCAAATCTCAATTCTCAACTATCACAGTTCACCTATTTCGTAACCAGGCGATAGGTGTCGCTGGCGATGACGTACTCTTCGTCGGTGGTGACGACGACGGTGGCCACCTTCGAGTCGGGGGTGCTGAGGATGACATCCTCGCCCATCACCTTGTCGTTGAGCTCGAGGTCGACCTTGATGCCGAGGCACTCGAGGCCTTCGAGAATTGGACGGCGCATGAACCAGGCATTCTCGCCAATGCCGCCGGTGAAGAGGAGGAGGTCGCAGCCGCCCATCTCGGCCATATAGCCTCCGATGTAGCGTTTGACACGCTGTGCGAACATGTCGAAGGCATAGGTACAACGCTCGTCGCCTGCGTCACGTCCGGCACGGATGTCGCGCATATCCTGCTTGTCGCCACTGATGCCGATGAGGCCGCTCTGCTTGTAGAGCACCTTGGTGAGTTCCTTGGAGGTCATGCCCTGGTCCATGAGGTAGAGGAGCACGCCGGGGTCGACATCGCCGCAGCGTGAGCCCATCACAAGGCCTTCGAGGGCAGTCATACCCATGGTGGTGTCGAAGCTCTTGCCGTGGTCGATGGCGGCAATGGAGGCACCGCTGCCGAGGTGGCAGGAGATAATCTTGAGGTCGTTCCAGTCGCGGCCAATCATCTTGGCGGCCTTCTCGGCGACGAACTTGTGGCTGGTGCCGTGGAAGCCGTAGCGACGGATGCCATACTTCTGATAATACTCATAGGGCAGACCATAGAGGAACGACTTGGGGGGGAGGGTGCTGTGGAAGGCGGTGTCGAAGACGACGGCCTGTGGCACGTTGGGCAGCACCTCGCGCATGGCGTAGATACCGGCGAGGTTGCCGGGGGTGTGCAGCGGGGCGAGGTGCTCGAGGCTCTTGATTTGCTCGATGACCTTGTCGGTGACAAGGGCGCTGTCCTTGAATATTTCGCCACCATGGGCTACACGGTTACCGACGGCACTGACCTCGTTGATGTCCTTAATGACGCCAATCTTGGGGTCGACCAAAGCGGCGAGAACCATCTTGATACCCTCGGTGTGGTTGGGGATGGGACGCTGCTCGTAGTGCTTTTCGCCACGATACTTGTGTGTAAATTCACCCATTTCTAAACCGATACGCTCCAAAAGACCCTTAGCCATTACTTCGGCGTTGTTGGCCATGTCAATCAGCTGATATTTGATTGACGAACTGCCGCAATTGAGAACTAATATTTTCATAGACGGTATTTAATTATTTGATATTAATATAATTCTGCGAATACGAGGTATTAATTCGAATTTTCAAAGATACGAAAAAAAATGGAAATAAAAGTTAAAAATGATAACAATCCACGTGAGACACTGGAAATCTGCAATATTCCAAAGTAACCTCCAATTTTTATTATGAACACGAATTACACAAATATAACGAATTGTTATTCGTGTCATTCGTGCTATTCGTGTTCGAAAAAAAACGAATATTTAGTGGTTACCTAAAGTATACTTTGCAGAAACGATAAATTATTGTGAAGTATACTTTGTTAAAATGCGAAATTATTATGAAGTATACTTAAGAATATTTTCGGCGGCATATTGTTTGCATGTGTAACTGTACGGTGAAGGTGGTGGGGGAAAAAACTGAAAAAGCACACGAATTATCATAAATTGGTCACGAATTATTCATGAATAAATTTACGGTAAATTCATGATTATTCGTGTTCTACGAACACTTTTTCATTTGGATGTGTGTGAATTAATATTTTATTCGTATCTTTGCAACCGCTTACGAGAGTGAAGTAAGTACTTTGCAAGAAAAGCATTGCGATATTGTCCTTTATCTGGAATTCGCCAATATTCATACGGGAGGATTGAGCATTATTGCTTTCGCTTGTTGTGTATGCTATAGGCTCTCACGCCAAGGCATATCCACAGGCGTGAGATATGTTCTATAAACCCGTTCCCGTAAAGGTGTTTGGCGATACCTCAGATAAGACGGACATGAGCACATAAGTCTCATGCCTTTTTTATTTGCTGCCTATTGGAGACTTGGGGCAGGGAAATCGAATAAACATAACATATCAAAAAAAATATCCAAAAACTTCTAATCATGAGAAAAATAGTAATTTGCGCGATTCTAATCATTGTGTCACTATGTTGTTCGGCACAAACAAAAGTGGCCGTGTATGTAACATCATCTGATGATACAGAAAAAGGAATATTAAAAATAATCGGCAGTGAATTAACATCTGCCATTGTCGCAACAAAAGAATATAGTGCAGTCGAACGTACATCAGACTTCTTGTCTAAGATAGCCGAGGAGCAAGCCTTTCAAAGGACAGGTGCAGTCGATGACGCTCAAATTAGTGCATTGGGAAAACAATTTGGTGTAGATATGGTATGCGTTGTAGATGTCATCAAATTTAAAGACATATACTATATCAATGCAAGATTAATAGACGTTGAAAAAGCCACGGTCTTTGCCACTTCCCGAGAGTCCTCTTCACTAGCAGACATGAATTCTATTATCTCTATGTCTGAGAATTTAGCCAATTCATTGTTCTCAAAAAAAGAAACGACAAAAAATGAGATAATCTACTCAAAGGAGGTGTCTACTTGTTTATACCAACCAGAAAGATGCCAAATTCGTAGCATTGAGAATAATACAGATTATACTATAGTACATTTTGTATTTGACTTTCAAAATAGCCCCTGGATCCAAATAAACGAAGGAACTTATATTGTTGACAAAGAAAGAGGCACACGATATGGGTTAGTGAAAGCAGAAAATATTGATGTTTCGCCAAAACGAACAATGAGAAAACAAAACGAGATACAACACAATTTTACTTTATATTTTGAGCCCATACCAGATAGTGTTCGAAAAATTGACATTATAGAAACCACAACTGAAGGTACAGAAACTTCATGGGTTTGGAAAACCATTAGATTGATGCCGTATGGTAAATCAGGTTTATATATTTTTGATGTTGAACCAGTAAAGAAGATAACTAAAGAAGAGCCTTTCAAGCCTACACTGAAAATGTCGACATGCCTCTCCTGTCCATCGTACTTAAAAATAAAAAAGATAATAGCCACTTCTGAAAGTACTACAGTATATTGCACCTTTAAAAATCATAACGATGCAGATTATATTTCTGTTAGTAAAAAAATGTACCTCTTGGATGAAACCACAAAAAAGAAATACATGCTCAGAAACACAAAAGACATCACTGTCTATCCAAAAGTTAAGTCTGTAAATTTATACGGTAATTACGAATTTGAACTTCAATTTGACCCAATCCCATTAAGTAGTAAAGTCATTAGCATTGTTCATCCCGATGAGCGAAATGCCCTTCAGAAAATCGCTGATGCAGGAAGGACAGTATTCTTTAATTGCTATAGTATTACATTGTATCCATATAGCAAACCTGGAGAATATATTCTAAATTTCTTCTAACGAACTACACACTTGTTGTCATAACGTCAAGGACGCTGCAAGGTTGCTTGCAGCGTCATTTTACTTATGGACAATCCATAGAGGTTATAGGTTGATGCTGTTCTCGTCAAGGAGGAACTGGCGGAGTCCGAGAGTGGTGATGCCACGGTCGTCGCGGCGCAGGAGAATGTCGTCCTTGACAATGACTATCTTTTTGAACGAGTCGCCTACAGCTTCCAACGGCCTAGTCTCCTGCCACCACTTTTCTTCGGATGGAATGGCATAGGCGGATTGGATATAATAGCGTTGGCTCCCACGGTTGACGACAAAGTCTATTTCGATTTGCTTGCGGTCGTCGCCCTGACGGAGTTCCACCACTCCGACATCAACGTTGTAGCCCCTCATGAGAAGTTCGTTATAGATGACATTTTCCATAATATGGTTTTCTTCTATCTGTCGGAAGTTGAGGCGGGCATTGCGCAGCCCGATGTCGCTGAAATAGTATTTGTATGGTGTAGAGATGTATTTCTTACCCTTTATGTCGAACCGCATGGCACGATGTATGAGAAAGGCATCTTCGAGGTAGCCAAGGTATTCCTTGATGGTAGCGGATGACAGGGTTGTGCGGCTCAGGCTGTTGAAGGTGCGTTCCAGTTTCGAGGGATTGGTCAGCGACCCGACAGAGGAGGACATTATATCGAGGATGGTTTCGAGTGCCATGTCGTTGCGGACATTGTGCCGTTCCTTTATGTCGCGCAGGTAGGTTTCGCGAAACAGCTGTTTGAGATAGGAAGACTTCTCGTCGTCGGACTGGAGTTGCAAAGTGAAAGGCAGTCCTCCATAGGTGAGGTACTGTTGCCACAACTGCTCCCAACCAAGATGAGGAACTGCTTCGGCTATCTCTAAGACAGAGAGCGGATAGAGGTGTATTTCATCGCCACGCCCGCGAAATTCGGTGATGACATCGCGGGAGAGGAACTTAGAGTTGCTCCCCGTCACATAGACATCGGCATTGTCTATTTTGGTGTAACTGTTGAGGACATCTTCAAATTCCGGCACCATCTGCACTTCGTCAAGCATGATATAGTAGGTGTCGTTGTCGGTCATCAGGCTGTCGATGTGTGCAATAAGTGCATCGGGGTTACGAAGGGATTTGTTTCGACGATTTTCCAAGTCAATACGGATAATGTGGTCGTCGGTAACGCCTTCACTCCTTAAATGCCTGTAGAAAATATCGAACAGCAGGAACGACTTCCCCGAACGACGGATGCCAGTGATGACCTTTATTAAATGGTTATTCTTGTGGGCGATGAGTTTGTTGAGATAACGTTGTCGTGAGAAATACATGATGATAGCCTATTTAATATTTTTTCCGTTTACGGAACTTTTCTAAAACAGGTGCAAAGATACAAATTATTTTTTAATTGATGATAATTCAAAACAAACAATATTGTAATCAGATTGATTTATAATAATATAAAACATAATTTAAATAAGGTCATGCATGTAGTTATCTTGGTTTTTAACTAGTTCCTATTTTATATTTTTTCCGTTTACGGCATTTTTCTAAAATAGGAAATAAGTAGATCGGTACAGCTAAAACAAAGCCGTCTTCAGGAATCCCATATTTTATCCACGTTTGCGGCATCGCTGAACGTCGCGACGAAAAGTCTTGGTCACTCGAAACCTGCTACGCAGTCGCCGACCTATTATTGATGAGGTGGCTGGAGAAGGAGTATTAGGCCCTATCAATGAGCGATAGTGAGCACCGACATTAGGCACCTTTGCGTTGCAAAAATGGCATGAGTGACCTTGTATTTTCACACAGCCACATATAATTCAAAAATAATTGTGTAAATTTGCATTTTGTTTAATCGGTATTGTAACCTTCATATTTTATTGATATGCAACCTTTATTGATATACAACACGCTTTCGCATCAGAAAGAACTTTTCAAACCGCTCACTCCCGACCATGTGGGAATGTATGTGTGCGGGCCTACCGTATATGGCGACGGACATTTAGGCCATGCCCGTCCCGCCATCACGTTCGATGTGGTGTTTCGCTACCTGCGGCACCTAGGCTACAAGGTGCGCTATGTGCGCAACATCACCGACGTGGGCCATCTGGAGCACGACGCCGACGAGGGCGAGGACAAGATAGCCAAGAAGGCACGCCTCGAACAGCTGGAGCCGATGGAGGTGGCACAGTACTACACCAACCGCTACCATGCCGCCATGGACGCCCTGAATGTGTTGCGCCCCAGCATCGAGCCGCACGCCAGCGGACATATCCTCGAGCAGATTGAGTTGGTGCAGAAGATACTAGACGCAGGCTATGCCTATGTGAGCAACGGCAGCGTATACTTCGACGTGCGCAAATATCAGGAGGACACGCACAAATACGGCTGCCTGAGCGGCAGGGTGATAGACGAGATGCTGTCGACCACCCGCGAGCTGGACGGACAGGATGAGAAGCGTTTCAGCGGTGACTTTGCACTATGGAAGAAGGCAGCTCCGGAGCACATCATGCGCTGGAACTCGCCATGGAGCGTGGGATTTCCCGGCTGGCACACGGAATGCACCGCCATGGGCACCAAGTATCTGGGCGAGACCTTTGACATTCACGGCGGCGGCATGGACCTGATGTTTCCCCACCATGAGAGCGAGATAGCACAGCAGACATCGGTGTGCGGCCACGGCCCATGCAAGTATTGGATGCACAACAACATGATTACCATCAACGGACAGAAGATGGGCAAGTCGCTGGGCAACTTTATCACCCTCGACGAGTTCTTCAGCGGCAGCCACAAGGACAAGGACGGCAAGGAGATGTTGGACCAGCCCTACACGCCCATGACCATCCGTTTCTTCATACTACAGGCGCACTACCGCAGCACCGTAGACTTCAGCAACGAGGCCTTGATTGCCGCCGAAAAGGGCTACAACCGCCTGATGCAGGCCTATAAGACCCTAGGCCGTCTGCAACCCTCGAAGAGCAGCAGCGTGGATGTGAAGGAGTACCGACAGAAGTGCTACGATGCCATGAACGACGACTTCAACACCCCCATCGTCATCAGCCACCTGTTCGACATGGCCAAGGTCATCAACACCGTGAACGACAAGAAGGCCACCCTCACCCAGGCCGACATCGACGAGCTGAAGGGAGTGATGGATACCTTTGTGTTCGAAATCATGGGGCTGCGCGACGAATCGAGCAGCGACAACACCGCCCTCATCGACGGACTGATGAAGATGATACTGGACATCCGCGCCACCGCCAAGGCCAACAAAGACTGGGCCACCAGCGACAAGATACGTGACGAGCTGGGCACGCTGGGCGTGACGGTGAAGGACGGCAAGGACGGCGCCACATGGGAGATATAGTGTACACTTATAAATACCCCCGCCCTGCTTTGACAGCCGACTGTGTGGTGCTGGGGCGGGAGGACAACGGAAGTCGCAAGGTGCTGCTCATTCGTCGAGCCCACCCTCCTTATGAGGGCTGCTGGGCTTTGCCTGGCGGGTTTATGGAGATGGATGAGACATTGGAGCAATGCGCCTTGCGAGAGCTTCAAGAGGAGACGGGACTTTCACCCATAGGGAAAATAGAGGAACTGAAAAGTTTCAGCACCGTAGACCGTGACCCTCGCGGACGTACCGTCACCGTTGCCTATCTGATAGAGATGCCCCTGACAAAGGTAAAAGGCAGTGACGACGCAGCCGAAGCCCGATGGTTTCCACTTGACGAACTGCCCCCCCTGGCATTCGACCATGAGGAAATAATGAAAGTGGCATTGGGTCGAATACAATAAAAAAAAACAGATATCGTTATAGCACTACTATGACTCAAAAGAAGAAGACAACCTTTTCCTTAGGCATCGTACTGCTTGCCATGCTGTTAGGACTCCTAATAGGGGTGATGACCGCCCCTAAGCTCGATGCCGACTATTGGCGCCAACAAGAGGCTCAAAACACTATGAGCCTCCGGCTTAACTCATTGATGGAAATGGTCGACGACTACTATGTAGACGAGGTGGACTATGACTCAGTCACCGACCTTATGATGAATGCCATACTCTCCACCCTCGACCCCCATAGCTGCTACCTCTCCCCCTCTGCCTTTGAGAAAGAATCAGAGACTCTGAATGGCAAGTTCGAAGGTATAGGGCTGCTCCTCACCTCCTTGGGCGACACCGTATATGCCACCCATGCCATCCCTGGCACGCCTGCCGCCAAGGCGGGGCTACGTGCAGGAGACCGCATTATGCGTGTAGACACCACTTTGGTTTCGGGCTCAGGAATGACAGCCGAACTCTCGTCGGTGGTGAACCTCATACGAGGTCCACGCCACAGCACAGTAAACCTCACCATACAACGGCAAGGCTCTGAGAAGCTGCACACCTTCAAAGTAAAACGAGACATGATATACACCAGCAGTGTGCCGGCACATGTCATGCTTAACGATAAAACAGGCTACATCTATATTTCGCATTTCGGTTCAGCCACTGCCACAGAGTTCCACTCCGCCCTATTGCAACTGCTGAATGAAAAAATGGAGTGCCTAGTGCTCGACCTGCGCGACAATGGTGGCGGCTCGCTTGAGTCTGCCATAGGTGTGTGCGACGAACTGCTACCCAACAACGACCTAATTGTGTACACTCAAGGAGCCCACATGCCACGCAGCAACATCTATGCCACACGCGGAGGTCTATTTGAGACAGGCCGCCTAATAGTGCTCGTCGACGAGGGTTCCGCCAGCGCTAGCGAAATAGTGGCAGGAGCCATTCAGGACAACGACCGTGGCACCATAGTTGGCCACCGCACTTTCGGCAAAGGTTTGGTGCAGGGACAGTTCCCACTACCAGGGGGAGCCGCTGTGCTACTGACCACCGCCCGCTACTATACCCCGTCAGGTCGCTGCATACAACGACCTTACGACAAAGGGAGCGACGAATATTACAAACAATACATCTCACGCGTCATCCAAGACTACACCTTGGCCGATTCAATATTGGATGCCGACTACGACACCTCGCAAACCTACCTTACGAAAAAAGGACGCAAGGTGTATGGCGGTGGCGGAATAAGGCCTGATATCAAACTGGCCTACTTCAGCGACACCAACCTAGTCTATTACAACCGCCTTATCAGCAATCGGGTTCTTGAAGAGATTGCATACAACCAGCTTTTTGAACACTACGACCAGATTATCAAACGCTACCCGACCATCGAACTGTTCTTGAAAAACTACCAAGTGGACGATGCCACATGGCAGACAATACTTGCTCTAGCCGACAAAAAGAAGATACCACGCCACGCAGGATGCATCAACAAATATGGCAATGATATCCGCAATCGTTTCAAGGCCATCCTTGCCAGTTCCCTCTATGGAGAAAACGCCTACTACCAAATATCCCTCCAAGGCGACATAGAGTTACAAAACGCACTTAGAAAGCTAAAAATCAAATAGTCATATAATAACTGATAAAACACACAAACAAGCATCAAACACCGTATGAAACGTATACACCTTCTCATCTTATTGGCGATTTTTACATCGTGCAGCCTCTCGGCGCAGAGAGCCACCGTCACCGGTACTATCACAGGGATTCCCCAGGGCACCATTGTTGTAATTAACGAGATAGCAGGTGACCAGCTACAACCAGTTGACACAATTCGACTTGACGAGTCGGGAGCCTTCAAACTCACCCTCTCGCCATCCTCCCCCACTCTCTACATCCTGAACACCAACAGCCGCGACATTGGTATCTTTCACCTAATGGTAGCCCCAAAAGAAAAGATTGCCATAGACCTGGCTTATCAACCCGAACACAAAATATTCAAGATAAATCGCTGCAAAGGCTCCCGCAACATGGAGCTATACCGACAGTTCTACGACATCATTCTCAATGCCAACACCCCTGCCCAACAATCCGAAAAGGCAGGACAAATTGAACAACTACTGTTGCAAAACAAACAGTTGCTGATGAGTGCTTTCCTTGTCACATTCTTTGAACAAGACTTCGAGAATCATGCCGCCCTTTATTCCGACATACGCAACGCACTAGTAAAGGACCATCCTGACGACCCCTTCGTAAAACACCTTAACGACAGGCTGAAAAACGTGCTACTACCAGGCATGGAGGCACCTGAGATAAGCATGAAGGATACTGAAGGCAACATACGGAATCTTAGCGACCTACGCGGCGATGTAGTACTCATCGACTTCTGGGCATCATGGTGCGGGCCTTGTCGCAGGGAAAACCCAAATGTGGTGCGTCTATACAAAAAATACCACGACAAGGGGTTTGAGATATACAGCGTTTCGCTCGACAAGGAACGCTCTGCCTGGCTCAAAGCCATCAAGGACGACGGACTAATATGGCCCAACCATGTGAGCGACCTCAACGGGTGGACCTCCTCCGGTGGTAAGACCTACGGCATCATGTCGGTACCGTCCACCGTGCTCATAGACCGCCAAGGCAAAATAATAGCCCGCAACCTGCGCGGACCAGAACTAGAACGCAAACTGGCAGAATTATTCCAATAACCCATCCGAATAAATAAAAAAATACAAGAATGATTACCTCTACCATGATAGAAATGGCCTTGAGCCATGTAAACGACCCTGACATCGGGCGCAGCCTCACCGAGCTGGGCATGATTGAGAACATTGCCATAGATGGCAAAAAAGTATCCTTCGACCTGGTGCTCACCACCCCTGCATGCCCCATGAAACAACGCATGAGCGACGAATGCGTCAACGCCATACATGAATACGTCGACCGCGAAGCCGACGTGACCGTCAACCTCACCTCCCGACCTGTTGTCATGCCCGACCCACACGAGCTGGTACCCGGCGTGAAAAATGTCATCGTTGTCGCCTCTGGCAAAGGCGGTGTCGGCAAAAGCACTGTCGCTGTCAACCTGGCAGTGTCGCTTGCCAAGACTGGAGCCTCCGTCGGCCTCATCGATGCCGACATATACGGCCCATCTATCCCCATTATGTTCAATGTGGGCGAAGAAGACATCTATGGCGAACAACACAACGGCAAGACCTATATGCAGCCTATCGAACGATACGGCATCAAGCTCATGTCTATTGGATTCCTTGTCGACCGCGACAAAGCACTTGCCTGGCGAGGCCCCATGGCATCGGGTGCCCTCAAGCAGATTGCCACCGAGACATGGTGGGGCGAGATAGACTATCTAGTAGTCGACATGCCCCCGGGAACAGGCGATGTGCAACTCACCCTTGCCCAGACCCTACCCGTCACAGGTGCCATCATTGTCAGCACACCTCAACAGGTGGCGTTGGCCGATGTGGTGCGTGGCGTGGAGCTGTTCAATAACCCCAACCTCAATATACCAGTATTGGGTTTTGTAGAAAACATGGCCTACTTCACCCCTGCTGAACTGCCCGACCACAAATACTACATATTCGGCAAGCAGGGCTGCCGCCGTCTTGCCGAAGAGATGAACATACCACTACTGGGCGAGATACCACTGGTACAAAGCATCGCCGAAAGTGGCGACAGCGGACGCCCCGTTGCATTGTGGAGCGATGTGGAAACACCAGAAAGCAAAGCATTCATGCAAGTGGCTGAAAACACCATACGCGCCATCTGCAAACTCAACAACTCCTCCAAGAATTAAAACATTCAAGATTATGACCGACCAAGAAAAAAACATTGTTGAGACACGCGTAAAAAACGCCCTCGACCAAATACGCCCCTACCTCCAACAAGATGGAGGCGACGTTGAATACGTCGATATGACCAACGAAGGTGTTGTCATGGTACGCCTCAAAGGCCACTGCGGCAGCTGCCCTCATGCCTTACAAACACTCAAACAAGGTATAGAAACATCCATCAAACGCGTCATCCCAGAAGTAAAATCAGTCGAAAGAATATGATATACACCAAGACTGGCGACATGGGTACCACCTCACTCATCGGGGGTACGCGTGTTGCTAAATGTCACTCAAGAGTGGAAGCCTACGGCACCGTCGACGAACTAGGGGCCCAGATAGCACTACTCACCGAGCAAATGGCACAGCACCCCGTTTTTGCCACCCCCTGCACACTACTACGACAGGTTCAGCGGCAGCTATTCACCATCCAGACACTTCTGGCCCTTGAACCCGACCCCATCCACCCTGTCGGCATAGACATAGAAGCATACAGCACACAACTCACCGCCCACTGCGCCGATGTCGAACACGCCATCGACCACCTGCAGGCCACCCTACCACCCTTTCGAGGCTTTGTTATCCCTGGAGGCAATACACTTTCAGCGCAAAGCCATGTGGCACGCACCGTCTGCCGCCGTGCCGAACGCCGCATTGTGGCACTTTATAACGAACAGCCCCAATCCGCCAATGCTGCCGTGCTCTCATACGTCAACCGACTATCCGACTACCTCTTTGTCCTATCGCGCCACATCCTGGCAGCTCTTGGCAACGACGAATGTTTCCTGTAGGCCAGCCCTGCCAGCCCTACACCTCGGACAACAACAACCTTTACGCCCACCATCACAAACCCATGAGGGCAATATAGTTATGCACACCGACAGAGTGAGTGCAATCCATCATGCAGCAATCAGAAAAAGCATCTAAAAAAAATAATTTGCACATATCAGAAAAAAACGTACTTTTGCAAAGGAAAAAAAATGCGTGGTATATAGATTGTGTTTTATAAACGAGTAAGTTATAAGCTTTATGAGTAAGACTTGACAAAGTCATTTTTCATTAAAACGCCAACAACTTACACATAGGAGACAGATAAATATGTATTGGACACTAGAATTGGCAACAAAGTTAGAGGATGCTCCATGGCCTGCCACCAAGGACGAACTGATAGACTACGCCCAACGTACAGGAGCCCCCATGGAGGTGATTGAAAATTTAATGGAAATTGAAGACGAGGGTGACCCCTACGACAGTATCGAAGACCTCTGGCCCGACTATCCCACCAAAGAGGACTTCTTCTTCCAAGAAGACGAATACTAATCCCCCTCCCGACTAGGAGCCAGGTAAGCCACCGTTTCCGCTCTCATCCAGCGAAACAGCCACACACATATCTGACCCACACCATCATCAGCCAAATCATGAGCCCGCCACTCATGGCATGGCTGCATATAACTGACATTAACTAACATCACAAACTATGCGTATTTCTTTTATTGGTTCAGGCAATGTGGCAACTCACTTGGCTTTGGCAATGCGGCAAAGAGGACATGTTGTAGCGCAGATATGGTCGCGCAACCTCCAACACGCGCAGGCTCTTGCCAACCGTGTTGAAGCACAGCCCATCGACGATCTTTCACTACTGGACACCAAAGCCAACGTATACATCTTGGCTGTGTCTGACGATGCCCTTTTCGACATTGCCCCTCTCCTTCACCTAGGCAATGCCGTAGTAGTACACACCTCTGGTGCCACCTCAAT
Organism: Bacteroidales bacterium; assembly: GCA_017428115.1. Lineage (GTDB taxonomy): Bacteria > Bacteroidota > Bacteroidia > Bacteroidales > P3 > Colimorpha. Next base: position 23,782 of record JAFRRK010000002.1, read on the forward strand.
GGACATACTCAAAGACACCAGCACACGCTACGGCGTAGTATGGTCTCCGCAGAGTTTCGTGCGCGACGTGGCAATCGAGTACAATGAGCTGCCCTTCTGCATCGAGGGGTGCGACAAAGACACCGAGGACTATATCGAGGAGTTTATCGGCATGATTTCCACCCACATCTATCGCACCACCCACCAGCAGCGGCAATACCTCCACCTTGCCTCAGTCTTCGTCAACAATTTCACCAATGGCATTTATGCTGTTGCACAACAACTTTGCTGGCAGCATAATGTCCCCTTCGAAATCCTCTACCCCATCATCAACACCACCGCCAAGCGGATACAATGGGGTGACGTCCGTTACCAACTGACAGGCCCCGCCATCCGTGGTGATGAGAAGACCCTCGCCACACACAGGCAGCTACTCGCCGACGACCCTCAAACCCTGATGTTCTACGACGAGTTCACCAAGCTGCTCCAGCTCATCAAGCTATGATAGACACCCACTGCCACCTCTACGACGAAGCTTTCGACAACGATCGCCACGAGGCCGTACTACGCGCTCTAGAGGCAGGAGTACACACCATGCTATTGCCAGCAATCGACAGCCTCAGCCACCAACGCCAAGAGGCTCTCGCCAACGCCTACCCTCAGCACTTCCGACAAATGATGGGGCTTCACCCCACCTCAGTAACTGCACACTTCGAGGACGAACTCGACATCGTGCACAACAAACTCTTCACCTCTCCCACCACCTATGTCGCCGTAGGTGAGATAGGTCTAGACCTCTATTGGGACCAAAGTTTCCTCGACCAACAGCTTCACGTACTACGCCAACAACTTCTCTGGGCAGAACAACTAGAACTGCCCGTATGCCTGCATGTCCGCAAAGCGCACAACCATCTCTTCGGCCTGTTGCGCGACCTCAACCGTCCCTCATATCAGGGTGTCATGCACTGTTTCGGCGGTAGCCTGCAGGAAGCTCACCGCGCCCTCGAAATGGGGTTCCATATCGGCATTGGAGGTGTAGTCACCTACAAAAACGCCACCCTTGCCGATGTGGCACGTGCCGTACCCCTCGAACGCATACTCCTAGAAACCGATGCACCCTACCTTCCACCCGTACCACATCGGGGACATCGCAACGAGAGCGCCTATATACCCATCATCGCCACCCACATAGCAGCCCTCCGCGGCATCACAGTCCAAGAGGTAGACGAAACCACTACAGCCTCGGCCCGTGCACTCTTCCACCTCTAAACCCCTTACTACACTACAACATCAGCCATACCCCTCTCCCATAACCAAGACACCGGCCTTCGCCCCACCCCCTAACAACGCCCAAACAACAACACAGGTCTCCTCAGATGAAGAAAGTTTGGTAGACTTTCACCCTTTATCCACTCATCCAGTCATCAACTCATCAGCCAGCCGTTTCGCCTCGGCACTGAAAGGCAGCATATAATACACCGACATACCATCGCGATAAAACTCTACCGCCCCCCACCGCTTCCAATAGCTGTGTGTCTTTAAGCGGTGCATAACCGGTATAAACACAAAATCAAAGGTCTGCAGATCGTCCCAAATATGTCTAATCATGTCGTAGTTGAGCCGTGTGCCTCGGTAAGGCTCAGCCACAATAAAGGAGAACACAGCCACATATCTCAGCTCGTTCAGCTGCGACAACAGCAAAGGCTGCTCCACAATCATCTGCTCAGTCTCCTCCTCAATGCGATAGTCGCTCATATTAAGTAGCCCTATAGCCCTCCCCTCCACATCTAGTGCTTTCACACTCAAATCCCAATTAAAATGCAGGCACCTTACCCACCACCGCACCTCATCAGGGTCAAAACCATACTGGCTTACCATCCAATCGACAGTCAACCCAGCATCGGACTCAGTCATCCGTCGCAGCAAATAGTCTAACGGCATGATATGGTAACATTATTAAAACCTAGCAACGTGTGAGGATGATACGACAACTTCGATTTCCTCAAACCCTCCAAACCCATATCCTCCTCGCGATTCACATAAACATACTGTTCGGGTAGGTGCGAGGCAAATTGTTGGTTGATGATATTAAACGCCCCATCAATAGTGCGGTCTGCCTTCTCAACACACACATCAAACGTGTCGTATGTCACTGCTGCGCCATAGGTAAACGCCACCATCCTCCCACCATCGTAGATACAACCACCCCTCATGCCCAACTCATCCCAATGAGCCAGCACAGTCTCCATTGCACGCCGCTCGGCACGCACCGTCTCGTCATAAAAAGGGGTGTCCTGATGTACCTCGTTACGCCAAAGCATCGACAATTCGCGACATTCACCAAACCGCTCGGGCGTTAAATCCACATACTCAAATGCCGGGTGCTCCGACAGAAATTTATTCACGTGGTTGCGCTTCGCCTTGAGGTTCTTGCCCTTCATCTCCGCCAACTCTTGCCTCAAATAGATATAGTCATATTGGCTCCTCCGAGGCTCTATATCCACCCTGTCGGGCATTAGCGACTTAACATAGTCGGCATAGTCATCCTCCAATCCTATTATCCTCAGCTCCGACCCCCATTGGGCGGCATCGGCACACAACAGACCCAGCAACCGTTCAGAAGGTGGCTCGGCGCAACAAACCATATACGCCCGCCTTCCATCCATATTAAAACGAAACACCGCCACATCCCCCTTCACACACACCTCGGTATTAAACCAAAACTGCCACCCAATCAAGTTGGCAAAAGTCAGATTACAATTCCTCAGCCCTGCCGCAAGCGTCACCTCCTGCACCACCCCCCTGTCCTCGACGGTCAACATGTGAAAATCCATCTGTCCCGCACTATTTTCAATCAGCATAACACTATATTTATCAAATCATTACTTATAAATATCTTCCATTTTTTGCGACCGCAAAAATACAAAAAAGAATCGGGATTAAAAGATTCAAACAAGCAGCGACACACTATATCAGATTATTTTTGTATATTTGCTCGTTCAAATCGTGCCGCAACATCCGCACAACACATTGAACATGCAACACTTATACAACAATAGACTATTTTTTATAAGATAATTTTTAATATACAAACACAATGAAAAGAATACTTATAGTAGGTGCAGGCGGACAGATAGGCTCCGAACTGACACGCAATCTTAGAGACATCTATGGCGACAACAACGTAGTATGCAGCGACCTTCGTCCCCTCAAGGGCGACCCCTACGAGCGCGGCCCCGTAGAGCGTATCGACTCCACCCAAATCATGCAGATAGCCACCGCCGTAAAGCAGTATAACATCGACACCATCTACAACCTCGCAGCCATACTCAGCGCCACTGCAGAGCTGAACCCAATGCTAGGCTGGAACGTGGGCATCGGTAGCCTAGTCAACTGCCTCGAGGTGGCACGCCTCTTCGGCTGTGCCGTGTTCACACCCTCCTCCATAGGAGCCTTTGGACCCAGCACACCCCACGACAACACCCCGCAGGACACCATCCAGCGCCCCAACACCATCTACGGTGTCACCAAAGTGACTGGCGAACTACTCTCCGACTACTATTTCACCCGCTTCGGTGTCGACACCCGCAGCGTCCGCTTCCCAGGTCTCATAAGCTATCAGACACTCCCAGGCGGTGGCACCACCGACTATGCTGTTGAAATCTACTATGCCGCTGTCAAAGGCGAAAAGTTTGTCTGCCCCCTCAATAAAGGCACCTACATGGACATGATGTACATGCCCGATGCACAGAAAGCCATGATCGACATCATGGAAGCCGACCCCAGCAAACTGGTCCACCGCAACAGCTTCAACGTAACAGCAATGAGCTTCGACCCAGAAATCATATACAACACCATTCGTAAACGCTACCCCAACTTCGAAATGGTCTACGAGCCCGAACCCATCAAACAGGCTATCGCCGACAGCTGGCCCAACAAGATGGACGACTCATGCGCCCGCAACGAATGGGGCTGGAATCCTCAATATGACCTTGAGCGCATGACCGACGACATGATTCTCAACCTAAAGAAGAAACTGCTCTAACACCATATAAGCACTATCAATAAAGTGAATAGCCCAACCAACCCTATGGTTGTCGAGCTATTCACTTTACTAATCCACTCACTCCTATAGCCATAACGATGCCAATCACGCGCACACATGTCGTCGTCTTGCTAATTAGCATGCTAGCTCTTTCGGCATGCGACAATAGTAACAATCCTCTTAGCCAGCCAATGGACAACAATGAATGCCTTATCTGCGGAGCACCATTAGAGTACCTTGACAACGACACCTTGATGGAATGCGCCATCTGCCACCAACAGGAAATGAGCAAGGTCCGTTGTAACAAAGGTCATTATGTCTGCAACAACTGCCACATGACCGGCATGGACTCCATCATAGCGCTCTGTCTTAGCGACACATCCAAGAATCCCATCGACATACTTGAGCGGATGATGTCGCAACCCTTCTGCCATATGCATGGCCCCGAACACCACGTCCTAGTAGGAGCCGCCCTTCTAGTGGCCTACCACAATGCCATTTCGCCCGAAACCGACAGCCTCGACCTCCCCTCCGCACTGCTAGAAGTGATGAGCCGCGGCCGCCAAGTACCCGGTGGGGCATGCGGCTATATGGGAGCCTGCGGAGCAGCCATCAGCACCGGAATATTCATGTCCGTCGTAACTAGCAACACCCCTCTCTCTACCGACAGCTGGAGGCTCTGCAACCTAATGACTGCCCGCGCACTCGAGCAAGTGGCCCTCAACGGTGGCCCCCGTTGCTGCAAACGAGACTCATACATATCAATCCTCACGGCAGTCGACTTCGTCAAAGAACACTTAGGAGTGGAGATGATCAAACCACAAGTAACCTGCTCACGCAGTCAATTCAACAATCAGTGTATAGGACATCAGTGCCCCTTTGCACCTGCCAACCGTACAAACCACAAAAGACAAACTGAATAATTATTAATCAATTAAAAATCATATTCATGAAACGTATCCTTCTTACCTCTATTGCCTCACTGGCACTGGCATTGTCGATGTCGGCCTGCTGTGGCGACAAAAACGAAACCGAAGAGGCCGCCAACTGCTGTGGCAACAAAGAGCAGTGTGCCAAGTTGCAACTTGCTCCAGTAGCCGAACGCACCAACATGGGTGCCAAAATATTCGTCACCCCCCAGCCGGCCCTAATGATCGGCACCTACGACGAGCAGGGCAACCCCGACGTGATGATGGCTGCCTGGGGCGGCCAGTGCGACGGCAACCAAGTCTGCTTCCGTCTCTCGCCCCACCGCACAACCACCAACCTGCGTGCCACCCGCGAGTTCACCCTCAGCTATGCCACCATACGCGATGTGGCCGAGAGCGACTACTTCGGCACCGTCTCTGCCAACGACGTGCCCGACAAGATTGCCCGCACCAACTTCACCGTCACCAAGAGCCAAAACATCAACGCCCCCATCATCGACCAATATCCGCTGACGCTTGAATGCCGCGTGATTGAGATAATGGAGCGTGGCAACGACGGCTGCTTCGTCATCGGCGAGATAGTCAACACCATCGCCGACCCATCCATCCTCACCGACGGCCGCATCGACCTCGACAAACTTCAGCCCATCGTCTTTGATGCCGCCATCCCCGCCTACCGTTCCGTTGGCGACACCGTAGGACGTGCCTGGGGTGCCGGTCAGAAATTCATCGAGAAATAGCTGCTGACCACAACAGCAAATCATTTAAGAACCACACCCTTGTCAAAAGCCAGGCAAGAGTGTGGTTCTTCTTTCGCTCAACCAACTTTTTTTGCTCGTCAGTTAGCCAATCCCTCACAATACTCTTGCCTCTCCCTTACCAATCATAAAGTGGCATAAGACAGCTTGACAAGGCTCGAACAACTTGTTATACAGCGATTGCTATTCCCACGCCTGCCAAGAGAGCAAAGAGAAAAGTGCCTATCACCAACAGGGGGAGCATAGGGTCGAGAGCACAACCTGAGCGGTGCCACACACCTACCAAATGTTTCACAAACAGTGGCAAAGAGAGTAGCCATAGCCACGACCACCCACCCAGGCCGGCAAGCAGAGTATACAACGCCATTGATACCCAGCCCAAAGCTATCAGTATCGTCTGATAGATGCGGGCGCCGCGCTCACCCAGCAGCAACGCCACGGTTGTGCGGGTGGCGGCATCGGTAGACATGTCACGTATATTATTCACATTCAGCACTGCCATACTAAACAGACCGATAGCACTAGCAGCAATCAGCAGCATGGGTTGAGGCAATTGGCACAGACAGACATAGTAGCCGCCACATACCGACACTAGTCCAAAAAAGATAAAGACAAAGAAGTCGCCCCAGCCTCTGTAGCCATAGGGATTTTTACCAAGAGTGTAGCGCATGGCGGCCGTCATGGCTGCGGCACCCAAAAGCACCAGCAACAGCTGACGCCACCCTATCCATGAGCCAAAAGTGGAGGCTATCATGCCCAACCCGCTGACAGCACAGGCCACAGCCACAAATGTTATAAGCTTACGCATTTGGGCCACTGTCATATCGCCATCTTGCAATGAGTAACGCATGCCTTGACGGTCGGCAGTATCGGTTCCGTGGAGGGTGTCGCCCAGCTCGTTGGAGAGGTTGGAAAGTATCTGCAACAAAGCCGTGGTGAGCATCAACAATGCCACCGTGAGGGCCGAGAGAGTCTGATGGCTGGCAGCGACAAAGGTGCCCAACATCACACCCGACAGTGAGAGCGGCAGAGTGCGCAGCCGCATGGAACGCAAACAAGATTTCAGTGTCATAATTATTTCTCTCCTATATACATTCTACAAATGCCGAGGGTGAATGCACGGTGGCTCACATTGCGGTAGCCGCACGACAGCATCACCTTCATCCACTCACTCTTTTCAGGGAAAGCCAAGACTGAGGCAGGCAGGTAGCGATATGCATGCCTGCTGCCCGATATCCATCCGCCTATGAGAGGCAGCAACTTGGTGAAATAAAACCGATAACACCCTCGCACTATGGGGATGGTGGGTGTCGACAATTCGAGTATCACCAGCCGTCCGCCGGGTCTGAGCACGCGCAATATCTCACACAACGCCTGCTCGCGATGCTCGAAATTACGAATGCCGAAGGCTATTGTTGCACAATCGAAACTGGCTGTGGCAAAAGGGAGGTGCTCGGCGTTGCCCTGCTCAGCGGTAATGCAGTGTGAGAGACGAAGCCGCTCCACCTTGCACCGCATCACCTGCAGCATCGCCTCCGTAAGATCGAGGCCATGCACCTTGGTTTGGGGATGGGCATGACGGGCAATAGCTATAGCATAGTCGCCAGTGCCACAAGCAATGTCGAGAATTTGCTGGGGACGGTGGCGGTCCACAACCCAGCGCAGTGACTTGCGTCGCCACCCTCGGTCAATACCCAAGGACAGAAGGTGGTTGAGGGTGTCGTAGGTAGGGGCTATCGAATCAAAAAGCTTTTCGGTCTTGTCTGTTGTGGGGCCTTGCATACAATTGGGTGTTGCTCATCACTTTGCACAAAATGTGCATTGACGATTGACAATGCAAAGATACACTTTTTTATCCACATACCTCATTGTAATTTTACTAAAGTTTGACAAGCCATTTTTCCTTCAAAGAGTGACATGATTTCTTTTACAAATAGCATTTCCATGGTATTATTTGCAATAAAAATCAGTAGGTTGCCAACATGTCTGTTCTAATTTGTCACCGAAGGGGCTATACATGCATCCATCCCTATTGTCATCGTCATCGTCATCATGTCCCACTTTACTTCGTGACGTTGCTTTGGCTCGACAAAGAAAGCTAGCTTTCATTGTTCTCGCTTTGTAGAACGTTGTGCCACTTTTTTCTCCTTAATTCCGCAAGCTCGGTGTTAATAAATTAAGCGACATACTGTTGACAACCATTGTGTCAATCTGTCGCCTGTTTTCATAATTGTTAATATCTTTGCAATTGACAAAAAAACAATAAACGATACAATTACAGGTGCAAAAATACAAATAAAAAATGATTTGGTAAAAAACTTCGGCGGATTTTACTTTTTCTCGACCATTTCTGCTATATCAGACATAGAGTGGTATAAACAAATGGAGTACTTCAAACCCCGCCTATCTGCAGCTGAAGGTGTGGCAGAGATTTCTTGCGGGCAACACTCCGCCCCCCATGGGGGAAAGGGGGCGTATTATAGAGGTGCCTTAATATCCGTTAAACACTGACTTTTTTTTGTCTTGTACACCGCTTAGACGCGCCCTGAATACGCTTCAGACAGTCCTAGTAGTCGGCTTGCGGTATTGAGGAGAATACAGAATTCAGAACTGGAATTTGATGTTTTTTTCATTCCGCTGTTTTACAGTTCTGAATGCAGTCAATAATGGAAACTCCAAGTTCGGAAAAACCGTCCCGTACTACAACTCTGACTGCACGTTTGCGGGTTGTGTTGTTCTCATCTACTTGAAGGGTGACGGTGCAGTCTTTGGCGGTTGCAACGAACCAGTCGCCAACAATTTTTCCATCGGCTGGAGTTATCTTGTCACTTTTGTATATAACTGAATCTCGATTCCCGTCTACCGTCTCATAAATCCAATATTCGGCATCGCGCAACCACATTTCAGCTTCATGGACTAATGTGTATTCGATAGACAGCGCCTCATAACTGATTTCCGTCGGACCGTCAAACCAATTGGCAGGGCTTTTTCGTCCACAGCTCGTGGCGATTAAACATAAAGTTATTAGTACGATGGATAATGGCAACTTGGAGGAATGATACCACTTGGCAAAAAATAAATATTTCATAATGATTTGCAATTGAAAAAAACAATAAACGATACAATTTCGGGTGCAAAGATACAAATAAAAAATGATTTGGTAAAAAAATATCGGCAGACTTTATCTTTTTCTCGAGCATTTCCGCTATATCAGACATAGAGTGGTCTAAACAAAGGGAGTACCTCAAACACCCGCCTATCTGCAGCTGCAGAATTCAGCAATCAAATTTAAACAGCTTCTAAAAAATGGCAACCTAATTTGTGCCTTTTTCGGTATAATTGTATCAGACGGACTTCATCACTCACCTCAATCGCACGCCATGCCTTCGTCGTGCCTTCGTCGTGCCTTCGTTTCCGGAGACGAAAACAGGGCGAACGCATGAAAAAGGCAGGCAGCCTCCAGCACTAAACAACCCGACTAATGGCCGTGAAACGAGAACCGACAGTCTTGTCCCTACGCAAAAAAATAATATTCATTCAGTTGTATACAACTCCCCTTTTTCGCTACAAATGATTTTGTTAGAAAACGTTTAGGACATTATTGGACAAAGGGGCAGAGTAAAAGGTGGTAAAGTTTTTTTTCGCCAGTTTGTGATTAATTGTGGATTTTTATGTATATTTGCATTTCTAAAAAAAGCCATTATGGCAGGGTATTTTGGAATAGACAATTGAATATCAGCAAACAAATAACATTAATACTATCGATATGAGAAAACCACTTTCACTTATGCTTATGGGCGCTATCCTTATGATGGGATATGAAGCCTCGGCCTGTACAAATTTTCTTTTCACCAAGGGTGCCACCAAGGATGGAAGCACCATGATAACCTATGCAGCAGACAGCCATGTGCTGTATGGCGAGCTATACTACCGCAAGGCTGCAGACTACGCCGCCGGCACAATGTTTATGCTGGTGGACTGGGACAGCGGCCGCAAGCTGTTTGAAATACCGCAGGTGGCGCACACATACAGCGTAGTGGGCAACATGAACGAACACCAGTTGGCCATTGGCGAGACCACCTACGGCGGCCGCGAGGAGTGCTGGAAGGACGAGGTGAAGGGCATCGACTATGGCTCGCTCATCTACGTCACCCTTCAGCGTGCCAAGAATGCCCGCGAGGCCATCTACTGGATGACCAAAATGGTGGCGGACTATGGCTACTGCAGCGAGGGAGAGAGTTTCTCCATCTGCGACCCCAACGAGGTGTGGATTTTGGAACTGATTGGCAAGCGCGGAGCACCTGTGAAGGCCGATGTGGCGAAGAAACTCAAATATAAGTACACCGATGGCGCAGTGTGGGTGGCACGCCGCATTCCGGACGGCTATGTGAGCGGCCATGCCAACCAGGCACGCATCACCCAGTTTCCTCAAGAGGGTGCCAAATTCAACAAGGCCAAGGGAAAAGGATTGCACACTGTGATAAGCAGCGCACACATGGATTATCTGTATGAGCCCGAGGTGGAGTGTGTGTATGCCGCCGACGTGGTGACCTATGCCCGCGCCTGCGGCTGGTTTAGCGGCAAGAACGAAGAGTTTAGCTTTGCAGACACATATGCCCCCCTCACCTTCAGCGGCATCCGTGGCTGCGACGCACGTGTGTATGCTATGTTCAACCGTGTAAATCGCGAGATGCGCAAATATGAGAAATACGCCATGGGCGACCCCAAGGCAGAGCGTCTGCCACTATGGATTAAGCCCGACCATAAGGTGGATGTGCACGAGGTGATGAACCTGATGCGCGACCACTATGAAGGCACCGCCATGGACATGAGCAAAGACAAAGGGGCAGGCCCATTTGCATGTCCCTATCGCTGGCGCCCAATGGGTTTTGAGGTGAACGGACAAAAGTATGTGCACGAACGTGCCACCTCCACCCAGCAGACCGGTTTCAGTTTTGTGGCACAATGCCGCGGCTGGCTGCCTGCCAAGGTGGGCGGCATACTGTGGTTTGGCGTGGACGACACCTACAGCACCTGCTACTGCCCCATGTATTGCGGCATTACTAAGATACCTGAATGTTTCCGCGAAGGCAATGGCGATATGCTGACCTATAGCGAGACGGCCGCCTTCTGGCTGTTCAACCGCGTGACTAACTTTGTTTACAGCCGTTATAACGACATGATTGTAGACCTACAGAAGGTGCAGAACGAGCTGGAAGAGGGATTTATCAAAGAGGTGGCTCGCTTTGACGACCGCGCCAAGAGGACTGATAAAGACGATGCCCTGGTGGAGCAGCTGAACGACTTTTCGAACCGTCAGGCCAAACGCATGATGCGCGAATGGAACAAACTTGACCACTATCTGCTAGTGAAATATATCGACGGCAACATCAAGAAGGAGAAGGATGGCAAGTTTGAGCGTACCGAAACTGGCAATCCCGCATTCCCAATGCAGCCTAAGTATCCCGACTGGTACTATAAGATGATTGTGGAAGACCACGGCAACGTAGTGCGCGAAACGTTCTAGAAAAACAATATACTAAAAGGTAAAAACTAAAAGTTGCATGAAAACAAACCTCCTTTTAGTTTTTACCTTTTACCTTTTACTGTACATACTATGTCTATAAAGAAATATCTCTCACCTATAAACCCCGACGAGCTGGGGTACCGTCCCACTGAGAATGCCACCACGATAGGGGAAAAAGTGAAGGCATACATCCCGAACACAAATCCACCTGCCATACATAAAGACGGGCTGGTGATACTGGGTGTGGGCGAGGACCGAGGCGCTGAACTGAATGCCGGCTGCGGCACAGCACCTAACGAAATACGCCGATATCTATACCAGCTGGCATTGCCTACAGACGATACCGACATAACCGACCTAGGCAACATCGTCTTGGGGCAGACTGCCGACGACACCTACTATGCTGTGGCAGAAGTGGTGCAGGCAGTAATCGGTAAGGGGGGCACTCTTATCTTGTTGGGTGGGAGCCAAGACCTCACCTTCGCCATCTACAAGGGCTACGAACGACTGAACCGCATCCACAACATCACCACTATCGATGCACGTTTCGACCTTGAGGACAACGATGAGATAACATCGCGCACATGGCTGAGGAACATCATCATGCAGTCCCCCAACTACCTCTTCTTCCATGCCAATATTGGCTATCAAACCTATTTCGTAGGGCAGAGATACGTCGATCTTATGGACGAGCTGAAGTTTGACGCTTATAGGTTAGGAGATGTGCAAACATATATTGAGCGGGCAGAAGCGTTGATACGCAATGCCGACATAGTGAGTGTGGACCTCTGTTCGGTGCGCCAGAGCGATGCGCCAGGTCATGGAGCGCCCTCACCCCACGGCCTGTATGGCGAAGAGCTATGCCAAATGATGCGCTTTGCCGGGCTCAGCGATAAGACACACTGTTTAGGCCTGTTTGAGGTCAATCCGCTGTATGATATCCATGGTCAAACTACACATATGGTGGCTCAGGCACTATGGTATTTCATCGAAGGGTTTTTCGGGCGCAAGCACGACAACCCGTTGGTCTACCCCGAAAGCTGTGTACACTACCTTGTGCCTCTAGAACAGATGGGGATGGATATACACTTCTATAAGAGCAAAACGGGCGACCGCTGGTGGGTGCATGTACCTTGCAACAATGTCGATTTACAAAATCTATATTCTCCCCAACTGATGCTGCCCTGCACTTATGCCGACTACCGACAGTGTATGGAGGGCGGCAATGTGCCTGAGCTTTGGTGGCGCTACTACCGTAGGCTAAACGTTCCTACTGCCACACTTTCAGATTAGTTATTATTACCTGAACACAGAAAAAAGAAAGAGGATGCCCCGCTTAGGCATCCTCTTCTTCTTTGAACTAGTTGAGATAAACTTTAATGTTCACATCTCCTATGCGAATGTTTTGGTAACACCGCGCATACTGGAGAATGTTTTGTACAACGTGCGGCGACGGCTGTACAGTGGTGCTTGCTGTTTCAAAAGATGTAATGCTGTCAGTAAAGTCGTAGTCCTGCATCATACGCGCCTTTTTAAGTTGAACATAGGGTGAAATCTCTATTCTTTTGCAAGAATTCACCCTATAAACTCAAAATGGCCATATTTATTGCATGCAAAAATGTTAATTAACATTTTGAATTAAAATTAAGAATTACAATACTTCGGAAATATTTGATTTATATGTTTGATATACAATAATTTATTTATATTTTTTTAACTTTAAAAATTTGGTCAAGTGGCTGAAAATGAGTATCTTTGTAGATGTTTTCAAGTAAGCACAAAAACACCGCA
>JAFRRK010000044.1 GCA_017428115.1 Bacteroidales bacterium
ATGATTTTCTTAAAGCACCTGAACGGCATCTTTTTCTTCTTTTCTCAATTACAATGGAACCCCATTGCGCAATCGAAAAGAAGAAAAACCTGCTCGTTCATGTCCATAATAAACTTCATCAATCAAATTTAAACAGCTTCTCAAAATGAGTGTTGCAGCCATCGCTGAAAGCTCAATTTGCTCTTAGGTGTGGGTGATGGTGGCGGTTGTTGTGTTTGTAAATGTGCGATTTGCGAAAAAAAATGATGGGAAAGGGTGCAGATTGTTTTTTTTTGTGTATATTTGCAACGCAAAATGTATGTCCTGCGACCGTATGGGAGTCGTGTGGCATCGTGATGAATGATAGTGGAAAAACATAAAATTTATAATATGAAAAAAGTATATAAATTATTCATGTTGGCGGCGGCTATGCTGTTGCCGCTTATTGGAGAGGCGCAGTCGTTGTATTACACCTGCGACTTCGAAGACTTGTCGGATTCGGCAGGTTGGGTGTTGGCTAATGGTAGCCAGACCAATAAATGGTTTATTGGTGTTGACAGTATGCAAACGGGCAGTCGCGCCTTGCTGGTGTCGAACATCGATTCAGCTTCCAATGTGTATTCCAACAGCTCGACGAGCGCGGTGTATGCCTATCGTGAGTTTGACTTGACGGCTGGGAGCTACTATCTGTCGTATGACTGGCATGCTTATGGCGAAAGTATGTACGACTACCTGCGTGTGTTTCTTGCACCCAGCACGGCGACTATCACGCCCGGAACATTGCCTGACGGGTCGGCTTCGAGTTATAATTTTGCCAACGTGGTGCCTACGGGATGGATTCCTTTGGACGGGGGCAGCAAGCTTAATTTGTCGTCGACATGGCATACTTACACTTGTGAGTTCGCTATCACCACTGCCGACACCTTCAAGTTGGTGTTTCTCTGGTGTAACGATGGCTCGGCTGGCACCAACCCGCCTGCCGCGGTGGACAATATAGTCTTTGCCCAACCCACATGCGCTAAGCCGGCACTGCCTTATGTGGAGAATCTGACCACCACTTCGTTTGACCTCTACTGGTCGGATATGACCGATGGCAACGCTGGGGAGTGGCTGGTTGAGATTGACTCAGCCACCCAGGCACACGGTACGGGGACGGTGTATACGGCTACGGACACGTCGATTTCCTTCTCGGGATTGACTCCCAACACTGACTATACTATTTGGATTAGGGCGATATGCGGCGGCTCGGACACCAGTATGGAGCTGCGCTATCTTTTGCACACTCCTTGCTCATATCTTACCACATTGCCCTATTACCAGGATTTTGAGACTACCCCTGTGGGTAGTACCACGAGCACCACTTTTGTGGAGTGCTGGAACCGCCAGAACAATGGAACCACATATTTTGGCTGTCCTTATGTTTCTAATAGCACCAATTATTCACACAATGGCGGCAGCAAGGGGCTGTATTGGTACAACTCTTCTACGGCGGGCATATACGGCTCATACCAGTGTGTGGCACTGCCTGGAGTGGATACCGACTATCTGCCTATGCACAACCTGCAGCTTACGTTCTGGGGTAAGTCGACCAATTCGTCCTACCGCCCCATTTTGGAGGTGGGTGTGATGACTAATCCCAGCGATGTGAATTCATTTACTCCTATCGAGACGCTCAATATCACTTCGACCGATTGGGAGCAATATCTGGTTGACTTTGGAGGCTATCAAGGCCCTGCTAACTTTATAGCCCTCAAGGCTTCGTCGAGCACGGCCACTTGGTATGCGGCTTTGGATGAGTTTATGATTGCCCGCCGTCCTGCTTGTCACTCGGTGTATGGTATTGAGGCCAGCAATATCGGTACTACAGGTACGATGCTGACTTGGGATGTTCGTGGTGACGATAGCACGATGGGTTCGTTCCAGGTGAGGGTTGACAGTGTGGGAGCTGTGGCGGCCCCTACGGTGTGGATTGACAGTAGCGACACTACATCTAGTCCGGTCCGTTTCACCACTGCCGAGCCTCGCTGCCTGGTGACTGGATTGGAGCCCGGTGTGGAGTATAGGGCTTTGGTGCGCGCAGTGTGTGCTAACGATAGTATTAGTGGCTGGGATAGCATTAGGTTTACAACCCTTAATCTGCCATGTGCTGTTGTTGATCCGGCACTGACTGACACGGTGGTGTTCAGCTCGGGCACTTCTCAGATTTCAAGCGTGCCGGTCAACTCGTCATGGGGCAACACTCTTTGCCAAAGTATCTATACGGCTAGCGAATTGAATGCCCTGGGTATCACAGCAGGCGAGATAGCGGGTTTGGACTATACGTTTACCAACAATTCGAGCTATGCCAAGGTGTTTAGTATATATATGACTACTACCACCCGCTCCACTTTCACTTCTGTCTCTGATATGGTTACTGTGCGTGCTTCTGACCTGGTGTATGGCCCTGCCACGCACCCGCTCAATACTAGTGGCACGGTTCATTATACCTTCACCACTCCCTTCCGATGGGATGGCGTGAGCAACATTGTCATAACTACTATGATGAACCAACCCAATGGTGCCAGCCACAGTAGTTCGGGTTTCTACGGCTATAGCACCAGCACAACTTCTACGCGTACCATTTATCGCTTTCAGGACAACACGCAGTATACTCCTGCCAACAGCATGAGTGGCAGCAGCGGCACTAGCTCTTATCGCCCCAGTATCACTATTTATACTTTGGGATGTATGCAGCCTGTCGATTGTGCTGCGCCCACTGTCATTGTGGACCGTGTGGAGAGCGACACTGTGGAGCTTATGTGGGTGCCTGGCTATGAGGAGTCTTCGTGGAGTGTGCTCATGAAGGAGGCTGATTCGGTTAGTTGGGATACAGTGGCTTCGGGTATTACCTCCAATCACTATACTATTACCACCGTGCTGCCCATGAAGAGCTATCAGGTGCGTGTGGTGCCTGACTGCGGTGGCGACAGTGTCTACGCTCTGGTGGAGTTCAGAACCCCCTGTGTGCCTCTCACCATGCTGCCATTGTCTGAGAATTTTGAGAACTTTGTTGCTCCATCGTCCAACAGTGTCATCACCGACTGCTGGCATCGTGGCAATAATTTTAATTCTACTTTTTATCCTTATCTCTACAGTGGTTATTCTTATAGTGGCTCACATTCGCTTTATTTCTATAATTCTAGTTCTTCTACCTATTCGTATCTTGCTCTGCCAGGTATGGCAATGGGTATTGACAGCTTGCAGGTCAGCTTTGCCGCATACAAGACCTCTTCCAACTATTCCCTCAGAGTGGGCGTCATGTCCGACCCAGAGGATTTCAATACTTTTACCGAGGTGGCCACGTTGTCGCCCTCAGCTATCAACACATGGGAGATGTTTGAGGTTCCGCTGAATGGCTATGAGGGCAGCGGCCAGTATATTGCCTTGGCAACAGGAGGGATGTCGTACAACTATATGTATGTCGATGACATCGAGGTTTCGCTGATTCCCAATTGCCCACGTCCTAATAATATTACCTTCAGCGCAATTACTACTAATACGGCTACAGTCAGCTGGGTTGACAGCCTTGCCACTTATTTCGAGATTGAATATGGGTTGTCTGGTTTTGCCCAGGGGACGGGCACGGTGGTGACCAGTTCGCTCAATAGTGTGACGCTCTATGGCCTTAGACATTCTTCCCGATATGATGTGTATGTTCGCGGTGTATGTGCCGGTTCGGACACTTCTAATTGGTCGTTTGTGTCGACTTTCACCACAGAGTGTGGTATGATAAGCGTGTTGCCCTACACGCAGAATTTCTCTGGCTGGGGAGTGGGCACTGGTGCTCGCCCTGCCTGTTGGGAATGTGGCGGATATAGCAACTATCCCTATATTATAAATGTTACCGATGCTTCTGATGAAATTGTAGGCCAGACTCTTTATATGTATTCTTATGGCGGTAACCGGGTGTATGCCTCTCTGCCAGAACTGGACAGCATCACCTATCCCGTCCACATGGTTCAGACGATATTCAAGGCTTGGTCTAACAATTCAACGTCCACCAACTATTCTCATGGGGTAGTGGTAGGTGTCTGTTCCGAACAAGGCGACCTTAACACCTTCTCGCCCATAGACACCATTACGATCACTAGCACCCCTGCTGAGTATGAGGTGTCGTTCGACACCGCTATGGGTCTTGGCAAATATATCACCTTTGTCTCTACTCCCCTTGGCTCGGCCTCATATAACTATGTGTATCTCGACAGTGTGTCGGTTGAGATGATTCCCGACTGCCAACGTCCCAACCATGTCGTTGCGTCAGGTATGACGGCTACTACTGCCAACATATCGTGGAACGACCGCGCACTGGCATTGCAATGGCAGGTAGAGTATACTTTCCACGGTTTCAGCACGGGTACAGGCACCCGCATCACTACCACCAGCAATCCGCTATCTATCACTGGTTTGCTCCCCTCTACCGCTTACGATGTGTATGTGCGCAGCATCTGCGCTCCTGGTGACACTTCTGCGTGGAGTAGCGTATATGAATTCAATACGCTCCAGAATCCTGCCACGGTGCCTTATTTTTACGATTTTGAGACATCTGTTGAGTGGGATAACTGGCAGTTCTCATCCAACTCGCCCATTACTTGGTATCGCGACACTGCTGCAGGTAACGGCACCAACGGCTATGGTACCACGGGTACCCACACCATGTATATTTCGGCCGACAGCGGACGCACATGTAGCACGCATACCAACGAGGTTGTCAATGCGGCGGCGTATCGCGATGTTGATTTTGGTAATATCGACAGCACCTATCTCCTCTCGTTCCGTGCCAGTGCCGGCGGCACTCGCGTGGGCAACTCGGTGTATGATGGTCTTGCGGTCTTTATGGTTGATCCCAATACTCCGTTGGATCCTCCTTCGTTCAATCCTTTGGTGTCGCCTTGGGGTAGCGTTAACGACCTCACCCTGCTCACCACGGTCTATTGCCAGCCGGGATGGAATACTTATTCGGCAATTATCGACACCCTCACGGGTATTCACCGCATAGTGTTCTATTGGTTTAACAATAACACTACCAGCATAGGCACTTTCTTGGGTAGGCCGGCAGCTGTTGATGATATCAGTATCCAGTACATGTCGTGTCCTCGTCCGGCAGGTATCCACACAACTAGTCTCACTATGGCTTCGGCCACACTGGCATGGCATGGCTACGAGGCGGGCGACTATCGTGTTACGCTCCGCCAGTCGGGCGTTAGCGGTATTATTGCTTCGGAAGTGGTGCATACAAACAGTGTTCATTTCTCTGGCCTCAATCCGGGAACTTCTTATGTGGCAAATGTGAGACGTTTGTGTGGCGAAAACGATAGCTCTCTTGTGCCTTCGTTTGCCTTTACAACACTTATGTGCAACGATGGCCAAATTGATACTATTGGCAGCACGGCCAGCACCACCACCTCCTCCGCTATCCCGGTCAACAATAATTATAACTACACCTACACACAGGAATTGGTGTTGGCTTCCGAATTGGAAGGTCCGGGTGACATTTCTACCATCAATTTCTACTACTCGGGTTCGTCCAATATCACCCAGAAGTCGGGTTGTACTATCTACATGGGTCATACAACACTCAGCAGTTTCTCATCGGCTGCAGATATTGTAGACCCTGCCACGATGAGTATGGTGTATGTGGGTAATATGAATTGCGCTCCAGGTTGGAATACTATTCATTTGAGCAATCCGTTCACATATAATGGAACGAGCAATCTGGTCATTGCTATCGATGACAATAGCGGTTCATATCAGGGAACTGCCTTCACATTCCTTACCGCCCCTGCCCCAGGACAAATGACGCTAACACTCTATAGCGACTATGATAACCCCGACGCTTCTTCACTCTCAGCATTGAATAGCTTCTCGGGTAATACTCAGTTGTATGGCTACCGCAATCTGATGGCCCTTGAACTTTGCCCGCCGAATACTTGCCCTCCGCCATCACTTCGCGACCCCATAGTGCGTTCGAACAATGTCACTTTGCGTTGGCGCAATACGGGTTCGTCGTATAATGTGGGTTATCGTCTGGCCACCAGCAGCAGCTGGATATCGGACAATATTAACACAACCGACACATTCTACACCATCAACAGGCTCTATCCCATGACCGACTATGTGTATCGTGTCCGTCAGCGCTGCGATAGCAACGGTGTCTCTATATGGACTGAGGGTCAGTTCAATTCAAGCGATGTACCCTGCCTGTCGCCCATGGGTCTGCGGGTGGTTACAGTAGCCAACAATAAGGTCAAGCTGGCATGGGATCCTGAGGAAAACAACACAGGATACAACCTGCATGTCTACAACTCATACTTTGACCGAGTGCAGACATGCTACCTTGCCAGTGGCACTGTGACAGGCCTGGATGCCAATACGCGTTACTACGCCACAGTGAGAGCTGTTTGCCAGGGCTTTGACGAGCCCAGCGAATGGAGCGACACCATTATGTTTACCACAGATGTGTGTCCCGATGCCACCAACCTCGTGGCCAGCAATGTCCAGGGCAATAGCGTTGAGCTTGACTGGACTGATGGCGGACGTGCTATCGAATGGGAGATAGAGTGGGGTCTGCAAGGCTTTGATGCGGGTACGGGCAACACGGTGGTTGCCGACCATCATCCATTTGTGCTGACTGGACTCACCGGCGAAACCACCTACGATATCATAGTGCGTGCTGTTTGTGGTACAGGCTTTGTGAGCGAAGGTTGGTCAAATCGTGTTACGATCACTACTGCCTATAGCAATATTAATAGCATCACCGACGATGCTAGAATCAAGCTATTCCCCAATCCCACCAGTGCTGATGTCGAGCTCTTGCTGCCTGCAATGGCTGGCGAGGTGCGCGTTGAGGTAATTGATGTGGCAGGCCGAGTTCAGCTTTCGGCTGTGCTGCCTGGCGGTACTGAGAAAAGCGTTTTGGCCACTTCTCAGCTGCCTCAAGGTACATACTATGTGCGCGTCACCGGTGGCGATATTAATACCGTCAAGAAGTTGATAGTTAAATAGGCTGTCAAGCATGCTGTGTCATTTAAGAAGGCCACTTTCATAGGTGGCCTTCTTTCTTTTGATAGGGGTGCTGAGAATAAAACCAAATCGGTCATTAGCCCGACTTTTCAATTGTTCTTGCCCTTTTTTAGTCTGTTTAAGCCATATCAGCATTTCTTTCGGCATCTTGACCACATCCCTGCCTCGCCGTAGCTGAAAGGCATTCACTGGATGCCTTTCTCACCTTCGCCAGCGATGTGGCCAATCTGCTCGAAACAAATGCTAATCTGCCATAGACCCTAATGACCGATTTGGGTTAAAAGGTCATTATATCAAAAAGATAACGTATTTTGCTTTGGTGTTAATAAAGACTGGTTCTTTTTCTATACTTGGTTGAGCGCGCGTTTCTCAGAAGTGCTGAATTACTAGTGTGATGTTGGGCCGTAAGTCGAATTGCATGGGTGACAAGGTGGCTGTTGTCTTAGGCAACGAGGTGGAGGGTGTGCGGGAGGAGTTGCTGCCCCTGTGTGACGGCAACATCGAGATACCCCAGCAGGGGACAAAGCACTCGTTGAATGTGAGCTGCGCCGCCATTGTACTGTGTGAGCTCTTAAAAAGGTTTACCCAAACTGGCCGTAAGAATTAAAGACCGATTTGGGTAAGCGTGTTGAATAAGTCGGTACTATTATTTGCCTAGTTCAAGGAGGTTGAAGCGCAGTCCAACACAGACATTGTGTGGGGTGATAGTTGTGTTGTCGAAGCCGATGTTACGACAAACGGGCGTAATGCCATATTCGGTATAAATCCCCAAGATACCATAGTTGATGCTGAAGCGGGTGGAGAGGCTGAAAAGGCTGTAGGGCAGATCTCGGGTATAATTATTGTTGATTGTCAGGTCGCTGCTTTGTAGATGGTAATTCTGATTGAGTATATGTCCAAAAGAGAACATGGGTGTAAGCTCCAGCTGTAGGTTGAATTTATGTTTTTTTGCGATGGGATAGAACGTTAAATGAAAGGGAATGCCGATGGTGTATTGGTATGCGGTAGTCGTCCATGTTCCGGCAGAATCGGATGTGGCAGTGAACAGCCGGTTTGCATCTCTAGAGTAGGAGACTAGTGGGGACTTGAATCGTGCTGTATATAATCCGTATTGGAGACCAAGGCCGGCGGCGAAATGGTCGTCCATATAGAGGGAATAACCCAATTTGGCACCGGTGTTGGTCATGTAAAACATAGTGGTGGGATAAATGGGGCTTTCTGTTTGGCTGTTGCCAGTTGTCCAGAAATTGTAACCGAAAAAGTAGTCCATATAGATTCTTTCGTTAGCACTATATTTACGTATACCCGTCCAGGAGCGGCTGTTGTCTTTTTTGTAGTTGTAGGCATTGTGGGTGATATGCCCTTTTGTGAATACCTTGTTTTTATGGTATACGATGCCGTCGTTCTCAATATCGAATGTAAGAATATACTCGGCACTGTCTTTCCCTATGGAAGTGCCGACATAGAGGGTCTTGTCGTTGGCTGCTGGTGTGGTAGTGAGTGTGTTGCCTTCCAATATCACAAGACGGGCGGTGTCGCGGTGTTCCGAGCCCCGGTAGGCGACCCAGTTGCACGTGTCATGTTGCACACGAACAACGCAGTTGCCCTTTACTACGATGTGTGAGATTTCTTGATTAAGCTCTTGGCGATAGGTGTAGGTCTGTGCTGTGGCTGAACTTAAGATTGCCGCAAGAGCGACGAATAAAAATGCTTTTTTCATGGCGTTATTTGTTATTGATTAATTGTTTATTATTCTGCGTAATAGGCTTCGGCCATTTCTTGGTTGTCGCGTTCCGGGTGGAACATGTTGTAGATAAAGATGGCAAAGTCTTGCCGTTTTTCCTCTATATTCCGTGTTATTCTTAAAGCAAGATTGAGTACTGGCGGTGTGCTTTCTGGCTTGCTGTTTGGGATTACCCTTGCCAAATCGTCTACGATGATTATTTCGTTGACTTCGGCCAGTTGATTAGTTGCCACAATGATTGGCTGGTTTTGAATTGTACTTTCAACTGGTAAACTGTTTGAAACAGGTTCTTCAATGTCATCATTCAGGGTGACGGCAGGTTGTACTTGGGCGGGCTGGGTGATGATGTTATTTTGTTTGGGTCTCCGCATACGGATTTGCCGAGCGGTGTATTTTGGCTGTTCTATTGTGGGTTGTGGAATGTCAATTGTGGGCTCTGTTGTGGTGGGAGGGATGATTGTTTTGGTTTCTGCAACCATGTTTTCACTTATTGTGGAGAGAGGGCGTGATAAGAAATAAACAAAGCCTATAGCCAGAACGATGCAGGCGGCGGCAGACCAGCGCCACAGGGGGATAGTGGAACGTTTTTTGTTGGCGGGAGGCACGGCGGTGACCACGAGAGAGGGGTCGTAGTAGGTCTCCATCTCCTCGCGGATATCAGGATGCTCCTGCAGGAAACGCTCCACCTCCTTGCGCTCAGCGTCGTTCAGTTCGCCCTCCTGGTAGAGGAACAGGTAGCTCTCGTAATTGTCCTTGTTTATCATAGCGGGTGTTGATTTATGGTGTTCAACTTGATGTATGCTTTCTTCAGATTGACGCGAGCGCGGTAGAGGATGCCTGTCACCTGCGATTCGTCCAAACCTGTCAGCTCTGCAATCTCTTTGTAGTGGTAGCCCTCCAGGTCTTTCATCAACAGTATGGCTCGGTGCTGTTCGGGAAGCTGGTTGAGCGCTTTCTGCATGGCGTCGTGCAGCTCGTAGTTGTCGTGTTGGTTGTACCACTCGTCCTGCGCCAGCTCGGGTGCCAAGAGGCGGAAGCGTTGCTCGCGGCGGTGTTGGTCCACCAACTGGCGGTACATTACCCGTATCATCCACCCCTTGGCCTTGTCGGCCTCTACCTCCTCGCGGTGTGTCCATAGTGCCACGAGAGCATCCTGCACAGCATCCAACGCACTGTCGCCGTCGGCGGTGTAACGCACTGCAAAGCGGTACAAATCCTCTTGGTGTTTCGTGGCTATATGTATGTATTCTGTTCTGTCCATTTTTCCCAATAAACGAACAAGTGCCATGAAATATTTGCCATGGTGAAAAATTTGATAGTTGTATAGTTGGTGTGCCTCCATATCTAATTCATCCCACCATGGGGTAAAATGTGCATCCAACCCTATTGTATTGTCATCGTCATCATGTCCCACTTTTTTTAAAAGTGGCACCCTAATTTTTGCCTTTTTTCGGTATAATTATATCAGACGGCCGGCAGCACTCACTCCAATCTCGCACCTTGTCTTCGCCGTGCCTTCGTAGTTCCTTCGCTTCAGGAGACGAAGGAAGGTATGAAGTAAGAGCTAAGAACTACGAAGTAATTGGGCAGTTGCCACTTTACACTTATCAGTTAAAAGGGCACTGCCCCACCGGCACCAAACAGCCCGACTAATGGCCGGGGAAAGGAAATCAGAAGCGTATGGCAAAAAAACGACTCGGGATGTATGCCTGATTTTTACTTGTCAAACATTAGTACTATTTTTTTAGGTGGGATATTTTTATACTGTTTGCAATAAATAGAGGGCTTTTTGCGTTATTATATAAGCGTGATTGATTATGACCAATAAACGAAAGATTATCAACGACCCGGTGTATGACGGGTTTCTGACTATAGAGGACGACATCATCTTCGATGTGCTGTCGCACCCCTTCTTCCAGCGGCAGCGTCGCATCAAGCAGTTGGGGCTCACCTGCCTGGTGTATCCCGGCGCCATGCACACGCGCTTCAGCCACATGCTGGGGGCGTTGAATCTGATGAACCGTGCGCTGGATGTTCTGAAGGTGAAGGGCATCAAGCTGACGGAGGAGGAGGTGCTGGGTGCAAAGCTGGCCATCCTGATGCACGACATCGGCCATGGGCCTTTCTCCCACACGTCTGAACATACATTGGTTGATTTGCCTCACGAGCTTTGCTCACGCCTCTTTATGGATTGGCTGAACGTCGAGTTCGGCGGCAGGCTGCGGACGGCAATACAGATTTTCGACGACACATACCCCAAGCATTTCCTTCACCAGCTGGTGAGCAGTCAGCTGGATATGGACAGGCTTGACTATTTGGGTCGCGACAGTTTCTTCACCGGTGTGAGCGAGGGCATTGTGGGTACCGACCGCATCATCAATATGCTGAATGTGCGCGACGACCGCCTGGTGGTCGATGAGAAGGGTATATACTCCGTTGAGAAGTTTATCATTTCGCGCCGCCTGATGTATTGGCAGGTGTATATGCACAAGACGGTGGTGGCGGCCGACACGCTGCTGCTGAATATCCTTGCCCGCGCCCGCGAATTGGCTGCCCAGGGCGATACGTTGGGCATCGAGCAGGCTCCCCTGTACGACTTCCTATCGCATCATTACACCCTGCAGGATTTCGAGCAGGATGGGCAGCTGCTGGAGCGTTTCGCCATGATAGACGACAGCGACATCGACTGTGCCATGAAAGGCTGGGTGCGTCACGGGGACAAAGTGCTCAGCACCCTGTCCGAGCATCTTGTCAATAGGCACATCAGCGCCATCCGCGTGGCGGACAAGCCTTTCGAGTCTGCTATGGTGGCAGAATTGCAGGAACGCACCCAGCGGTTGTTCGACATCGGCCGGCACGAGAGCGAGTACTTTGTCAATACCGGCATTCTGCGCAATCACGCCTACGACTACAACGACCAGGAGATTCGCGTTCTGTTCAAAGACGGCACCTGTCGCGACATCGGCGATGCCTCCGACCAACTCGACCGTCATTTCCTTGAAAAACAGGTTACCAAGTACTTTATCTATTTCCCCAAAGAACTGAAAGCATGAAGAACGTACACTTTATAGCCATAGGTGGCAGCGCTATGCACAACCTGGCCATCGCCTTGCACCTGAAAGGGTATCATGTGACAGGCTCGGACGACGAGATTTTTGACCCTGCACGTAGCCGTCTGCAACGCTATGGCTTGCTTCCCGACAGCTACGGCTGGCATCCCGAGCGCATTACTCCCAGTCTCGACGCCATTGTGCTGGGTATGCATGCCCGTGCCGACAATCCCGAACTGCTTAAGGCTCAGGAGTTGGGATTAAAGATATATAGCTATCCTGAGTATCTCTACGAGCAGTCGAAGACAAAGACCCGTGTGGTAATCGGTGGCAGCCACGGCAAGACTACTACCACCGCTATGATACTGCATGTGCTGCAGCATTGCGGCATTGAGGCGGACTATATGGTGGGAGCGCAGTTGGAGGGTTTCGAGGTGATGGTGCGCCTTAGCGATACGGCCAAGGTGATGGTGATTGAGGGCGATGAGTACCTCACCTCGCCTATCGACCGCCGGCCTAAGTTCCACCTCTATAAACCTCACATTGCCATAGTCACCGGCATAGAGTGGGACCACATCAATGTCTTCCCCACGTTTGAGATTTACAAGGACCAGTTTGCCCAATTCATCAACCTCATAGAACCGGGAGGCAGGCTCATCTATTGCAACGACGATGCCGAGGTGCGCGACGTGGCGTTGAAAAACACCCGCACCGACATCACCAAGCAGTCCTACGACGTGCCACCCCATGAGGTGGTGGAGGGCGTCACCTACCTCACTGCCCACGGGCGGGTGCCTTTGCGTGTCTTTGGACGGCACAACCTGCTTAACCTCACGGCAGCACGTTATGCCTGCAACGCACTTGGCGTTAGCGATGAGCATTTTGACGAGGCCATACAGGGCTTCGGCGGTGCCAGCAAGCGGCTGGAACTGGTGAAGGCCATAGCGGACTGCGCAGTGTATAAGGATTTTGCCCACGCACCCTCCAAACTCCGTGCTACCATCGCCGCCATGAAGGAGCAGTATCCCGACCGTGGGCTGGTGGCCTGCATGGAGCTGCATACCTTCAGCAGCCTCACCGCCGAGTTTCTCAAACAGTATGCCGGAACTATGGATAGGGCAGATGTGCCCTTTGTCTATTACAGCCAGCACGCCCTGCAGCTGAAGAAGCTGCCCAACCTCGACCCCGAACAGGTGAAGGCTTCCTTTGCTAACGACAAGGTGCGTGTGTTTACTGACTCTAAGCAGATGGTGGAGGAATTGCGCAAGATGAAATGGCAGGATTCCAACCTGCTGATGATGTCGAGCGGCAACTTCGACGGTATTGATTTTAAGCAGCTGGCAGATGAACTGATGTAGGTGACCATGAAGACAGAAATCTCACACGGAGTATGGCAGTTCAGCCGTAGCAAGAATCGGCACTCGGTGCTGTTCTATTTCTACAGGTATGCCCTGTTGACTTTTGTCGGTTTCATGGTGGTGGTTCTGTTGATAGAGGTGATAAGTGATGGCTGGGAGGCTTTAATTGGATTATTCTATGACAGATTTATGCGGATAGCACTCCCGGCAGCGGCCATTTACACTCTTTTTGTCTTGTGGGTTGGCAAAGGAAGTTTGGTGGAGTCGGTAGTGATAGATTATCCACAAAGGGAAATACGGGTGACACATTACCGGCTGCCATCTACCTTATGCGAACGAAAACTGTCGTTCGATGGATTCAAGTGGGATGTGCTAAATGGTGGTAAGGGCTGGGACCGTCTGCGACTCAAACCTAAAGAGGGGAAGAAGGTCGTTATATGCATGATGCATTTGGGTTGGAAATTCGATGATTGTTGGGAATTGATGGAATCCCTTTCTGTAATAACTCCAAAAGATAAAAGATAGTATGACTAAATTTCAAATAGGGGACAAGGTAAAGTTCCTCAATAGTATCGGTGGCGGTGTCGTCACCAAGATAACGCCCGACTTTGTATTTGTGCGCGACGACACGGGTTTCGACATGCCCATGCCTCCTAATGAGCTTATTCGTATGGCCGACCAGAAGGGTGTCGCCAAGGTGTTCAACCAAGATGTGCCGGGCGAGCTGCCTACCGCCGAGGAGGCAAGACAGGCCGTGGAGGCTGAATCGAAGGCCGCTGCCAAAGAGGCTGAATTGACCCGCAAGCTGAAAGAAAAGTTCACCGGCTCGGCCGATGACGATGATGTCGACAAACTGCGCGAGGACAATGTACGTTTGCGCTCGCAGGTGGCCAATCTCCAACATCAGGTGAAAACACTGAAAGAAAGGCTGGCGCATCTGCAGTCGCAGAATGCTCAGAAACTGAATGAGAATGTGCTGCTTCAATACATGACACGACCTGGCGAAGCCGAGGTTGACCTTCACATCGAAGCCCTCACCGACCATCCCGAACGTCTTAGCGACATCGAGAAGCACGAGCTCCAGAAGCGTTTCTTCCGCACCTGCTTGAACCATGCCCTCCTCAACGGTTTCAAGAAGGTGGTCTTTATCCACGGCGTTGGCCGAGGCGTACTCAAGACCGAGATACACAACGAGCTAGACCTCTATGAAAATGTGCAATATGTCGATGCCCCCATGTCTCTCTATGGCGCGGGTGCCACCGAGGTGTATATCAAATCAAAAAAATAAGGAAAAGAAGTCCAAATAATCTGATTATTCTGAATAATTCGATTATTCCAAGTAATCCGACTAAACAAACACCCCCATGAGCAGACAAATCTCCATAGGCGCCCTCACCCTTGGCGGCGGTGCCCCCATACGAGTCCAGTCCATGACCAACACCGACACCATGGACACCCAAGCCACCGTCGAGCAGACCCTTCGCCTTGTCGATGCTGGATGTGAGCTGGTGCGCATCACCGCTCCCGATGTCAAGGCGGCTGAAAATCTTTATAACATCAAGAACGAGCTGGCTCGTAGCGGCTGCAACGTCCCGTTGGTGGCTGACATCCATTTCAATCCGTTGGCTGCTGAGACTGCTGCCACCATTGTCGAAAAGGTGCGCGTCAACCCTGGCAACTACACCGACCGCAACAACGGCAAGACCCATTTCACCGAGCAGGAGTATGCCGACGAGCTGAAGCGGATAGGGGAGAAAATGTCGCGCCTCATTGAAATATGTAAGGCCCACCACACCGCCATGCGCATCGGCACCAACCACGGCTCGCTGAGCGAACGTATCATGTCCCGCTACGGCAACACTCCCGAGGGCATGGCGCAGTCGGCCATCGAGTTTGCCCAAGTGTGCCGCCAACAGGACTACCACCAGCTGGTCTTCTCCATGAAAGCTAGCAACGTGCAGGTGATGGTGCAAAGCACACGCCTCTTTGTGCAGAAGATGCATGCCCTCGGCATGGACTATC
Source organism: Bacteroidales bacterium (assembly GCA_017428115.1). Classification (GTDB taxonomy): domain Bacteria; phylum Bacteroidota; class Bacteroidia; order Bacteroidales; family P3; genus Colimorpha. The sequence goes on from JAFRRK010000044.1 coordinate 15,213, forward strand.
CCATTCACCTCGGTGTCACCGAGGCGGGCGATGCCATGCAGGGCCGCCTGAAAAGTGCTGCAGGCATTGGAGCATTGCTCATCGACGGCATTGGCGATACCATCCGCGTCTCCCTCACCGAAGACCCCGTGGAGGAAATCCCCGTGGCCTACGACATCCTACAGGCCGTCGGGGCACGCATCAGCCAGTGCGAATACATCGCCTGCCCCTCCTGCGGACGCACACAGTACGATATCCAGCAGGCCCTCCAGCAAATCAAAGCCCGCACCCAGCACCTCAAGGGCATTAAGATAGGCGTCATGGGCTGCATTGTCAACGGTCCCGGCGAGATGGCCGACGCCCACTATGGCTACGTGGGTCAAGGAGCCGGTAAGATAACCCTCTACAAAGGCAAGCAAGTGGTCAAGCGCGACATCCCCCAAGTCGCCGCAGTCGAAGAGTTGGTCAACCTCATCAAACAGAACGGCGACTGGATAGAGCCACGACAATAAGTTGTTTCTTGCAACTTGTTTATATTCAGAATAGAATAGCATACCAACAATTTTTACTCAATGGACTGAGTTCCTTTACTCAGTCCATTGAGTAAAGTGTTGGAAATCTTCTAATAGTTTTATTGTAAGGTGTTTGTAGTCAATTGTGTTTTTATTGAGCAGGGATGATGAGTTCTGAACGTGGTTCAAGTTGATGTCGATGCCAGTTCTCTGTGGCGAGTTCTTTAGAGGCGTTAGCGTAGCAGTATTCGCACTGGTGGGGGCAGGTATTGTACTGCCCGATGTCCTTGCTCACCATGCAGCCGCAGGTCGCCCGCTGCCCCTTGTCGGGCATCTTCTTCTTTTGTACGGCTGCAGTGCCGTTGTCCAGCAGGATGGCACCTTCGGGTAACTCCACATTGCCGAACATGTCTTTTTCAACAGGGATTATCCTAACACCGAGATAATCCATCAATGCCTTGTCTTTATGTGCAAGCCGGATAATCAAATCATGATCGATGCATCTATTATGCGCCACTCCTGGCAGCTCTATCTTTTCCCCGCAGGTGGCTAATGTGTAGCACCATTTCTTGTTGAGTTCCACAAGTTGCTTGGCGAATTCACACATTTCGTGTTCAGCCCATTCACGGTAGTTGATGTTCGACTCCTTCAGGTTGTGTTTTACTTTCCTGTATGTGGCGATATCGGCAAAGCTGAACACCAGTTTCTCTGTATACCCCTTCAGCTGGTCACCGACGCGTTCAATTTTATCCAGTAGGCCATCTATGGTAATCCTATCCGTCAGTACCAGCGGGTCGAAACGCCAGATAACCCTGCCTAGTCCAAGGCGGTCTGCAAGTTTCTTGAAAGTGTCAATACGCTCTGCCAACGGTGGCACCTTCTTTTCCAACCCCTCTCCCTCATAGTCATTTAGCGTATATTGTATATAGCATCCGATATTACGTTTATCAAGTTCATCCAAATGCTCCAGCAAGGGCTTCGGATTCTTCGACCAGAAGACAATAAACCGCGTATCCTGATACGACACATACCCCTTCTTTTTGTTGAAGGGATTAATCCAAGCCGAATACCCCTTCTTCAGCCGATAGAAGAACCAGTCGGCATAGAACGCCGGAATATCCGTCGCCCTACTCGCCGACACAATCACGGGGTGCATAGCAGTCTCCACAACGCTCCCGTCATCAAGGGTGGTTCTTTTCCTCAGAATAGTGACAATTGTATATCATTAGTTTTTTTTTGAATATCTTTAATTATTGTTTTCCATCCGTCCCTCTTCTTTCCATTTAATCCTGCAATTGTTTTCATATTTGTTAATTCAGCACTAAGGATTATGTCAACATACATTTTGTGTTTCTCTTTTTTATACTTGGGATGGGATGTAATGGAATTGGCAATGTTCTCAGGCTTTGTGAAAATACAAGTATTTATATTTGTCTTCTTATACTCTTCTCTTTGTTCAATTGTTGGGTATCTTCCCTCAAGGTAAAGCTTTACTAATCCTGCATGAGATAAGGGCTTTGAATAGTCGGTAATATTGCAGTTGTTATTGTAGTCAAGAAATACCACATCTGTTTTCTTAAGGCGTTCCTGAATCTTTTCCAATGAATGTTGAACTATAGGTACATTCTCAAGTACATACAAATAGGTTGGAAGATATATCAACCAACGGGCATCTTTGTAGCTTAATAGTTTGTCTCCATATTGATGTCCTATAGGTTTCCCATATTTTCTTACAGTTCGTTTTAAATCTTTCATTGTATCGTTATGGAGTGTAGCATAGTCAACACCGCATTTTTCAAACACTTTCAGTCCCTGCCATACGCCTTCAACAGAAGCAGCTTTTACTTTAGGCAATCCAGGAACGGGAATATTTCCATGAGGATAGAATGGACTCAAGACACGGAGAATAGGGTATTTAGATGTTGACGTAATATCAAGAATAGAAGCATTCGGATATTTCTTCCTAATGTTTTCAATCTTACTCTTCTTGTTTGCAATAAATATATTCATCATAAACGAAAGGTTCTTCTTGTTCGCAAATCGTATATTGATCCATTCGATTTTATTATTAATCCATAGTGCTTAAGATAAACATCGCCATTCTGTTTTAGGAACATATCGTAGTCGTTCACTACGGATAACGGGGAATTGAGATTAATAATGTATTCTTTTGGAATAAAATCTTTCACTAACACTTCTGCTTGATGGTGTTTATAGTTAATGTCATACCCTTTAGGTTTTTGTATTACAGCATTGAAATCGACTAGGTTTTTCATGTCATGAGCACTGCTTGCAAATGAACAACCATTATCTGAAGCATTCATATTGCTAAATAAAGTACCCTCCCAGGTTGCCACTTCTATATCAATTTCTAGTATAACAAGAAGTACTCCATTGTCCTTACGTTTTTTTAGCATAGGATGATTCTTACAGAAACTTAAATGTACATAGTTCGCTAAACCATCATTGAAATCTCTTCTAATAGAGAACCTATCACCCCCTGTAACAGGTATGGGCATTTGCTCCTTTCCTATTTTTTCAGCCAAGCACCCCAATGAATATAATCCGCCAAAACGTCGGATGGAATCAATATTTTCCATCGCGGTGAAGTGATAAAGGCAGGTTATTCCATTATCTCGAAGAATCTCAAAAATGCTATCTCTGTCTGATTTGTATCTTATTTGGTCCATTTATTATGTTATTTAGAGTTCCGTTTCGCATGGTTCATTTAAAGATGGTCAATTATTAATATAATATAATATAATATCTCCCATTATTATTCAGTTATATTCTCTCTTCCAAATGCCATGACTAAAATGTCGTACTGTTCACTGCTCAATAAGAGATTAGGGTTAGATTCAACAGGGAATCCATTTTCCCACAGACATTGTATAAGACTATTGATTCCTACGTTTACTATACGAGCTGCATCTCGAAGCCGTCTTTTTGTGTGTGTTGAGGCGGTTTTTGACAGATCAGTCTTGGATTTGCTTTTAATGTTAATTTCTAATGAGGAATAGTATAATGCATTGGAAACATCATTCTCCGTACAATCGTCTTTTATGAGCGGCAACTTGGAATTCGGTCTATCATAAAGCACCTTTATATGTTTATGTCTCCTTCGTTTCCCGCTGTGTGCAATTCTCTTTGCATTTCTACGAAGATTCTTGCCATCTTCAGTTTTAACGATATATGTTTTTTCTAACTGTTTTACGCCTTCCGAAGATGAATTTTCTGTGTATTCACGTTTGACAACAATAATGCTACCCTCGTCGTATTTATCTGCAATAGCATAAGTATCTTCTCCTCTTATTACCGCATATCCTGCCTTCTCTAGGTCACCTCTCTCTACTATCATATTGCGGACGATTTGTCGTAGCTTTGCCCGTTTCCCGCTATGAATGCCTTTACCATGGATAAAAACCACTCCATTTTGGTCGTGTTTCAGTAGTCCATTAAGGCAACCATTTACCGAATCAATTGCTTCTTCAACGGTTTTACCATGAAGGTTGATTTCTCTCAATTCCATAATGTAGTAGTTTATGATAGTGGGTACAAAAATGTGTTATTCCGTTCATCATCGCCTCTAATGATATTTCTTCGAAAGCACTTGCATATTTCTTTGGAACAGAATCTGCAGTGCGGTACCTCCGCGCATGAAGCCTATCGGACTTACTTCATGTATATATTTCATTGGAACAAATGTCTTAACCAAAATCTCTGCTTGATAAAAAGGTCTTTCAACATCATTTAAATCAAAATGATTAGGAAGCTTCACTGTACTAAAATGTATTTGACTGAGATTATCTAATTCGTCTCCGATGTGTACAGGTGTTTTTAATGTGGCTGCATTAATGTCTGAAAATAGCGTAGTGTCTATATAAGCTACGTCAAGATCGATTTGAAGAATTACAGGGTCAATTATTCTCCCTTCATTTTTTGCAACATACATCATTGGGTGATTTGGAGTAAAACTGAGCCTTACATAATCCTGTAACCCTTTTTTATAATCAATTTTCCAACTTGAATCACTTCCTCCTGGTCGTGGAATATTAATGCAATGTTCGTAACAGTAATACCATGAAAATAGCCCACCAAGATTTCTAATTGACTGTAAATTACTTCTGTCAGTAAAGTGATAGAAGCAACGAATATTATTATTAGTTAGTACTCTCTGAAATTCCTTCCAGTTGTTTTTGCGGGATTCTGAAAGATTTATTAGCCGTTGCTTTTCTTCTGGTGAGATTACTTTTGTCTGTTCTTCTTGAGTGTTCTCTGTTATCTTCATTGAGGCTTGTTCTCTCTCTTTCTGTTCTCTCTCTTTCTGTTCTCTCTCTTTTTGTTCCTCAAGCTTCTTTTCTCTTAGTTGCTGTTCTTCAACCTTTCTTCTCTTTTCTTCTTCTTGCTTTAGTTTGTTTTCCTCCCGCCTCCAGAGGCACTCGGTGCGTTGTGCAATTATTCTTAACGCTTTGGTATTAGCGGTCTCAATTGAGATGTGATTTCTTGATAAATAGTCTTCGAATGCAAGGGGATATTTATTTCTAATCCGAATAGCAACTCTTTTCAAACTTTTTTTTGTACAGAACAGCTTGTTCCAAAATACATTTAATTTCATTTTATCTATCGAAGCCCGACCCTCCAACGGAACGTTACTTGGGTTCAGCTGCAAACTCCTGTGTTTAGGCGTAGATTTTTGACAGGCGGAAGAAAAAGAATTTGAGATCCTGGACACCACGCAGGGACTTGCGGAAAGCCTTAATTTTAGAGTTGAGTTGCTCCGCAGAGGCGTTGGTGG
>JAFRRK010000045.1 GCA_017428115.1 Bacteroidales bacterium
ATATTAATATTCCAATCTTTCAAAGGTGTACCCGCGGCTTCTATCTTTCTTTTTATGGATTGTTCTATTGGAGATAATATCACCCAACTTATACCATCGCTGAAATCACACACTACTCCTTGTTGCTGCACGAAAAGGCTCAAATTCCTAACGCTATCAGCATTTGCCTTTCCTGTTGCTACACATATTGTCTGATGACTATTAACTCTCTTTCCGAGTAGTATAATATTTGTGTCAACTGTTGCACTCTCAAAAATTTTCAAGCCTGCAAAATCCAATACAATAAGGGGATCCATTTTAGTCGCAAGGAGAATACGTAGCTTTTCTCCATAGCTTGCTCTCATCCATGTATTAGATGTAATATAGCATAAGAACCCCCCTTGGCATAATAATTGGTATCCTCTTTCATACATCAAGCAGTAAAGGTCTCCTGTATTAGTAAATGTAGTGTATCCACAATCCCGATACACCTTTCCCAAATTCCCCCCATTACTTTGTAGTTGTACATATGGTGGATTGCCAATCACTATGTCAAAACCATCGTTTATCGCAAACATCCATTCAGGGTCAAAAAAAGACGATGTAGCGTTTTGATCAAACATATCCCATGAGGCGAGCAGTATAGCTTCCTCGTTGCCGACTGCTCCGATATCTTCTAGCATCACAGCTAGTTCTTTCCTCAATGCTGCAATACGCTCTTTGTGCTTTCGCTTGGTTTTCACAGTCTTTGCACTAAAGATTCGATGCTTGGTTTCTTTCATCTCGGTTTCTTTTTGGAGAACTTTGTCAGACGTGAAGAGATTTGCATCTTTCTTATCAATACCAATCAGCGTATTTGCGGCCACAAACTTGGCTTCGAGGTTTGGGAGCGGACGGATACCGAAGTTGTCCACAGGGTTGTCGTTGGTCTTTTGGTCAACCACCAGCGAGATAAAGAAGCGAAGCTTGCTTATCTGTATGGCGATGGGCTGGATGTCAACACCATAGATGCAGTTTTCTATCAGGTAGAGTTTGCGGGCATAGTCGGGACGGTTGACATTCTCGTTGAAGCTGCGCTCGATGTCGGCCACCATCTCTTTGCGTTCCTCGTCAGTGGCGTTGAGGTAAGCCTCGGAGGTCTCGCTGATGGCGTTTTTGACCATCATATTCTTCCACTCCTTGTTATCCGGGTCAATCCGGTTGAGGATATGGACCATCTGCTGCAACATACCCATCGGGAAGGCCCCAGAGCCACAGGCGGGGTCAAGCACCTTGCACTGGTATATGGATTGCAGGATGGCTTTGCGTTGCTCGTCGGTGAATTTTGGTTCTTCGTCGGTGTATTGTATCAGCTTGCGGTATTCCGCTTCAAGGTCGTCGCCGACGGTGCGTTTGAGGTGCGCCACAAGGCTCTCATCGACCATATACTGCACAATTTCGCGTGGGGTGTAGAACGAGCCTGTCTGTTTGCGGGCGGTGGTCTGCGTCTCGGGGTTGTAGGAAGCCAGCAGATTCTCAAAAACCTTGCCCAACAACTCCGGGTCGAGCGACACATCCTGGTCGAAAGGTGTGTTTTCTTCGACGGTGAAGTTGTAACGCTTTAGAATATCGATGATGCCACGGGCACTGACTTTCTTCTTCCGTTTGTCGCCATACCATTCGGAGAGGTCTATATTACGGCCTACATCCTCACCAAAGAAAAGATAGTCGGGCACTATCAGCTGTTTGGCAATCTCCTCGCGGTCGGTGAAAGCATCAAAGTATTTCCCATTATCCTTGTCGTCGAGACAGTCGAAAAGTCCGCCATTGAGAAAGGGGACATATTTGTTAGCTAACTCGACGAACAACTTAGGGTCAATAAACAGCTCTTCATGCCGCATCAACTTGTTGTTGTCGTAATCTCCACGACTTTTGCGGAAACGACGCTCGGAGACAGTATCTTTGCCCTCGGGAGTAATCGGGCTATTGAGCATAGCGAAGAAGAGGTTCTGAAGGATGCCCTTATAGTAATAGCTATTGTCGGCTTTACCGAAAAGGGTAACCTCGGCATTGGGGGTAAAACTCTTCAACAGGTGATCGCTGATGTATCTCTCGTCGAAGAACTCGTCGGGTACCAGATGCCGCTGCTTGATAAACCATACAAAGATAAGGCGGGTGATGAGACGTATCATCGCCTCGGAGTTATATGCCTCGTTGTCTGCTTTATCATCCAAGACGTTGGGGAACCTGACCACCTTGACTGCCCAAGCATACCAGTCGGAAAGTTCTTGATAGAAGGCCTTTGTCAGCACCTCGACAGAGAAGCGGCTGCGCAGGTCTTCGATACTGACCACCCGTCCGGCTTCGTTCAGATACTTGTTGGGAGTATGATAGGATATACCTTCGCCGAGGTAATAGGAGTAGCGGTGAGGATTGGAGAAGGTGCGTTGCACTTTTGCGGTGCCTTCCTTTTGTTCGAGAGTAATCTCAATAAGGGAGAAACGATAGTTGCTGTTGTCATCCTGCGGGACAAAGAAAACCAACGCCCGCTCACAGAACTCGTCGGCAAGCATACGGAATGCCTCTTTGGTCAATCCCACACGGGCATCACTCACGGAAGAATGCAGCACCTCGAAAACCACAAGCTCCAACGAATTGCATTCGCCCAATCGCGTCACCTGCTGCGTATATTGGAATTGCTTTGGATTGGCAAGTGTGGTTTCCTCCTGAACAAAGTCTTCGGGGAGGAAAGTTGTCCTGAGGAACTTTACCAGTTCGTTGCGGTTGTATGCTTTATTGAATTCCATGATTTCTATTTGTTTTTGACGGCGGTATATTTCTGGTTAGGATGGTTCAACATTTCGGGGATAGTGTAAAAAAGCCTTTTTTGTTTGATTAAGGTATTGATATAATGATAACGTAAAGCGCGCATATCGCGTTGCAATAAGGAAGCCATCTCGGCCAAACTCAAAGGTTTATAAGCGCATAAGTCTATAATAAGACTTTCCATATCTTTTGCAACCATTCGTTTTCCTGTTTCCCCAACTCTTTTTTTCAACTCAATCGGCAAATCTTCAGCTCTACACATTTCGCCGTTAGCTCTACACATTTCTTCATTGGCTCTACACATTTCTTTATTAGCTCTACACATTTCTCCGTCACCTCTACTATTTTCTATACCGTCACCTCTACACATTTCTCCGGTAGCATTACCATTTTCACTATCACCACTACCATTTTCTCCGATGGCATTACCATTTTCTCCTTCACCTCTACTATTTTCTATACCGTCAGCTCTACACATTTCGCCATTAGCTCTACACATTTCGCCGATAGCATTACCATTTTCTCCTTCACCTCTACTATTTTCTTCGTTAGAACTACTATTGACAAAGTTTTCCCCTGCAATATAGTAGGTGCTTCTACTTTGGCCCTTTTGTTCTAATAATCCTTTTGTACACATATAGTGTAAGTCATAGGATGCTCTTTGATTGTTTATGTCACTATTCAACTGTCGGTAGGTGATATTGTCTATTGCCCCTACTTCGCGCACAAAGACCAGAGCCAATCTTTGTTCATTGTTCAAAGAATAGTTGGCATAGGATGCGAGCCACTGGAGGGTCTCTTTATCCAACAAATGGTGCAATAGCAGGCGGGCGGTAAACTGATTGGCCGAGCGATTGGATTCAAAAGTGGGAGGCATCAGCCCAGCCTTCTTCATGTGTCCACGCATAGACCTAATGCCAGAGCCTTTGGTTTCTGCCAAATTGGTATCGTGGAATATGGTGCTGATAAATGGGTTGCGCTGTACCGACCCGGGTTCACCAAGTGTTTCGGGTGATTTTAAAGAAAAACCAGGATTGATTACTTCCAAGCGGTTGGAGTATCTGATAATCTGGATAGGTTGGTTAAGACGAAATGAGCAATGGATGAAAGCATTGACCAACACCTCGCGAAGGACATCATCGGGCAGGTCGATGGGGGTGTTTGCTTGCAATTTGCCTTTTGGAAGTTCAAAGCCTTTTGGAAGATCGTCTTTGACTGCATTAAGAGCACGGTTGACTAACAAGATAAGCGGTCCGCGCATATCAATCGTAGCCTCAAATCGCTTGTCAGGATCTTCAATCCATCTGTTTCCAGGCACTCTAATATAGTCAACTCTTAATGCCGGCAGCAAACGGCGCAACGACATAGACTTGCCAAACACTACAAGACCTGTATAAGTCAATACATATTCTCCGTTTTTCTCTTTTTCACATGCCCTTAAGGCAAGTAGAAGATCTTTGTCGTCATAGGACAATTCCTCAGCATTGGGATTAACCCGTGCGCGCAATTTACGGTAATGAGTAACTGCATTCTCGTCTATATCATCGAGGGTGGCTCCTTTGACAACGGTACTATCGAAACTCTCGGCCGAGGAATAGAACACCCGCATATCGTCTTCCGTGCATTTTTGATCGGAAGCCCCCACTCGACGGTATGCCCCGCTTGGGAGTCCTCTGTTCAAAAAATATACTGGTTTTTGGGAATCAGGCAGCTCATCTATTTTCACAACGATTACAGTCTTCCCGTCAACGACCTCGGTCTCAACCTGAGGCCGAATGTGCATGTTCAGCATTGAACTGCACTTAGAGATCAGGTCATTCTGGATTTTATCCGGATTATCTATGTTCTCTGGCTCATAAACAGGCAGACCATCATGAAAACCAGTACGAACAGCACCTAACAACAGGTATCCTCCACCCAAATTGGGTTCGTTGGCAAAAGCACATACCGTTTCCATGATGCCCTTGTCTATCTCTGAGGCTTTCTTGGCTTCTATCCTGACATTTTCGTCAATAGAATTGAGCTGTTCGAATAATTCCTGTGCTGTTTTCATTGTAATTCTTCTGCTAATATGAGAGACTCTTCCCCGTCATCAACATGATTATAGGTCTCAATGATACGGGAAATGTAGTAATTGTCGATTTGCTCGGGCAGTTTCGCATACTCCGATGGCTTGAGTTTGTTAATGAAACGGAGTTCGTATCCGGCAAGGCCATCGTTCTCGATTACTTTCTTTAGGTCTTTCAGATAGTCGGCAGGCAACGCTTTTTTTGTCATCATCACCTTAATCTTCTGTAAGGCTTCGATGCGTTGCTTTTCGTTTTTATCCCGACTGCCGGATTGGAAAAGGTGTAATTTTGAGGCTTGATAGATGCTGTCGAAGTCTTCGGATAAGGGCTTGGGCTCTTCAGATGGAAGGGCTTCAAACAAGCAGATGGCCTCTTCTGCCGTCAGTTGATGGAGACTACCGTCGTTGTTGCCAATTTTGAACACGAAATCATCGCCCTTTTTGCCAAACAGCAACACGCCTTTGTTTGGTTTGTCAACAGAGCGTCCCGTTTTTGCACGGTGAGGCATCTGCAGAGCCTCATCATAATCTGGTGTGCCCTTCATCGAGTTGAGGAACGTCAGATAACGGTTGTCCCAAGAGGCCTCTTCGCTGGCAGCACTTTCGCGACGATATTGTTCGAGAAAATACGACTGGATTTCCTCGTCCTTGGTCAATGCCTTGGTATCCTCTCCCATGATGGCGTGAACCATTGCCATCTTCAGGGTGGAAATCTCCTTGGTGCGGGTTTCTGACTCACCCACATCGGTAGGGAAGTAGTTGTAGATGAAGAGTTGGTCAAACACTTTTTTGTTCACGCGGTTAATTCGGCCGATACGTTGAATGACACGAGTGGGGTTGTAGGGGATATCATAGTTGATGATGGTTCCTGCACGGTGTAGATTGTATCCTTCGGAAATGGCATCGGTTGCAACAAGTATTTTATAGTCGTCCTTCTGGAACGCCTTCTTTTCTCCCGCATTGAAGTTGGCGTTGATGACGGCTTTGTTTGCCGTGTTGGCATCGGCAGAGGTGTATTTGAATACGGGGAGGCCAGAGGACTGCAGCGCTTGTCCCAGATAATTGGCAGTGTCGGCAAACTCGGTGAATACTATGATTTTGCGTTTGGGCTCTTTTGTGATTTGTTCGGTAAGGATTTGTTTGAACGAATCAAGTTTGGGGTCGATTGCAATATGCTGATTATTGCCAAACCATTGTTCGAGAATGTTTTCCAGTAGCTTCTTGTCTGCATTAATGTCTGCGATAAACTCTTCCTTTTTTAGGTATTTCGATTCAATCTCAAAGAAGCCTTTCTTCTCGTATTTCTCATAGAGGTCGGTTACCGATTCGTTTCCATCGTCATCCGTTCCATACAAATCTTCCACATCAGGAAGATTGCCTTTCTTGTAGATGGGAACCTTATCGGTGGTTTCAATCCATTTTAGTATATGCTTGGATGACTCAATCATGTATTCCAGAGACTTGCGGAACGCATATTCGGAACTCTCGAATCGGCGCACCAGCAAACGACGCATGAATTTGGCCACGTTGGCTTGTCGACCTAACAGGAGGTTGAGTTCTACACCTGTTTTCTCTTCTAGTTTTTTTGCCAATTCTGGTATCAAGTCTTCTTTCAAATACAACACGGGAGAATAGCGGGCAGCCTTAAATCGGTAGGTACCGTCTTTCACATTATCATCAATGGCACTGATTCTGTTTAATGTGGACAGGTACAACTCTTTCAGGTCGCTCAGGTCGTATTCCAATTCTACGGGATCGTTGGGAATAACCAGTTGGATATTCTGTTGACGGAGGTCTTCGGCATACTCAGGAATTTCCTGCAGGTCAATGCGGGAGCGGCGAATCACCAAAGGCGCAATGATAGAACGAATCTCTTTGGCAATTTTTTCGGCCTCGGCTTTTGCTTCAATGTCTGAAATACGTTTGTCGCGTTGATCTTTTTGTAGTTGTTTATATTTACTAATCAGCTCTTTGAATTTGGCTCCCAGATTCTCTACCGTCTTTAATGTCGACTTAGTAGGTATCTGGAATAGTTTCACCATTGCGTAGATGTCATCAGGTCGGTTGTTGAATGGTGTGGCGGTAAGTAGCATCACCTTGTTGCCAGAACAGAGTTGGTGAAGAATGGCATAGTCACGGGTGTATTCATTGCGATAGCGGTGTGCCTCATCGACGATTACCAAGTAGTTTTCTTTATCCTTGACGATATGTTCATAGTAATTGAGAGCCTCTTCAAGTTTTCCTGACGAGAACACGGTTGCAGTGAACCCGAAATCATCACGGTAAGATTTCCACTGATCTTCCAAGTGTGGTGGGCAGACGACAATAGTTCTCAAACGCAAATTGCGTGCAACAGTAGAAGCAATGATACTCTTACCAAGACCCACAACATCCGAGACAATAACACCATTATGATTTCTTATGGCATTTATGGCCATCTGTACGGCATCGGTCTGATATTTCAGATTGGAGAAACGTCCCTCGGTGATGTCATACGGAGTCATGATATTGTCAACCGTCGGAATAGTAAAGTATTCTTTTAGCACACGTAAATACATTTGGTAGGGGCTGAAAAGTCGGTCATACCAAATCCTTTTGATGACTTTAATATCAAAGTCTGGAATAGTCTCTTTGTCTGCAATGATAACCGAACTCTCCCATAATTCGTTGAATATGGCTGATGCGTCTATGTGGGATTGCTTGTCGTTGAATCGGGAGTTAATTTCCACTCTTCCGGAAAGACCTTCGTATGAAAGGTTGCTTGAACCGGTTATTACGGCGCCGGGAACTTCTCCGTTCTCGTTTACGTCATCGTTATAATTGAAGATATAAAGTTTTGCGTGGCATGGGTCTTCCGTCTTGCGGATTTCAAGTGAACCGTCTTTTAGTTTGTTGTAGAAAAGAGTGAAACCGTCAAGTTTTGTTTGGTTGTCAAAAAAGTCCGTCTCGTTGAACAGTTGCACAAAGTTATCATAATATTCTTCCTTGATCTGAGTGCGTGATTTGTTCGCATTCGCCAAGGAGTCCATTTCTCGTAGATTTTTAGTGATCGTGGTGTCGATATCAAGTCCAACAAGTATTCTTACGTTTTTATCCTGAAGGTTCTCGGAGATTAGCTTATATCCTGAAAAGTAGAAATACCCAACCAGAATATCAACGGCTTTGCTTTTGGGTAAAACACCGTTGATTATTTCAGACAGTAGTTTGTTTTGATTTGTGATGAAGCTATTCTGTTCCATATTATGGACTTCCCTTTTACATCATTTTGAAACTGCAAAAATACTTATTTTTTTTGAATTGGCAAATTATTATTTTGCAAGGCAGTTGGGGCGGTTGTTGATGATGCAGAGAGGGAGGAGAAATAGTAAAAGCTAGATGATTGGTTGTGATTGGTTTTTAGCGAATTACGTCAAATCGTCTAGATATATTAAAATAGTTTGATTCTCAATGGTTTTGAAGAGGGCAGGAAGAAGGATCGAAGAAGGGAGGAATAGGGGAGTTTTTTGACAAGCGAATCTGTCAACTAAAATCAGAAAGGACAAGGTCTTTTTCACCTCGTTTTGGGTTCACCTTATCTCCAATCTTAGGAGTGGAGGCAGAGCGAACCCAGAGCGAACCCAGAGTGTGAGCCGATGGTCTGTTATAATTGTAGCAGATAGTTTTGTCGTATCGCAACAATATCTTGGCGGTCAGATGTTTGTAGGATGGTGTTTGTGTTGTTGAAGGTTGCAATTACGATTACAAAAGGTGTGAGGCCACTGTTCACACCCCATTTTACACCTTTGAACATACAGGTAAATACAGCACTCTAATACTTAATCCAAATCGTTCATTAGGCTGACTTTCATAATTTATTCCGATTTCATTTGTGACCGAGAACGGTCACGAATTAACGGTCACGAATTAAATGTTTTTCCGAGAACGGTTACGGATTAAGTGTTTTTTGGATTCTGGCTTCGCCATAAAAGGCGCAGATTTCAGCGGCGAGGGTGTTGAGGTTGTGGAAGCGGCTGTAGTCGCTGTCGGCAGGAGCGCCTGAGACTCCGCCCAGCGTATCGATATTCCAAGGGGCTAATATAAGCAGATGCCCTTGGAGGCAGGCCTCGAAACGCCGGCGTTCGGGTTTCCAATAGGGGCCGATGGGCTCTTTTTGTAGGTGTATCAAAGGGTATCCCTTTTCTAAGCATTCATTTTTCATCATCAGTTCGCCACGAGAGATGCCAGGGGTGACGAGGACGGTCTGCCCATTGAGCAAGGCAGACTCCCATTCGGCATGCTGGCGGGCATAGTCGTCGGTGGTCTCGTAGGGCAGACGGCTGACGGGATGGCGACGGTGACACTGCACCTGTAGTTTGCGTGCCCAGCGCAGAAGGAAGAGGTTGCCGAAGGCACCGTAATCACGCTGTCCTATCGTCACATGGAGGCATCGCTGCATAAAGTCGGGGAAACGATGACGAAGGAGGGCACGACGGGGATTGTCGTTAACATAGGCTATCATTGCCTCGCGATGACGGTTGTCGAGACAGACAGTGTCGTCGTAGTTGTCGTCGAAGAGGGGTTGCTGTTGTCGGCTCACAAGAGCATAGTACTCCTGTCGCTGTTTTTTTGAGAGGTTGCGGATGAGGGAGCCTTCATCAGGATGGTCACGAATCTTCTGGAGGAGCCATGCGGGGGCATTGTTGCTTATGGTGGCGACCGAAATTGGTCGAGAGGTAGAGGGGTGTAAGCCTTGCAACTGTTGCCAACGGCTTGTACAGAAAGATTTGAAGGCTTGAATGATGTCGCCTAGGTTCCATGTCATGGGCTCCAGAACCTCGATGACGCCATGGAAATGGTCGGGCATGCAGACACAAGCGTGTACTGCTACCTGATTGCCGTGGGTGGCTTGTATGACGGGTGTATGTTGCCAGGCTTGCTGTATCTCTTTGCCGAGAGGGGTGAGGGATAGGGTTTCGTGGCCGAGAACGGCCACGGGATTGTGGCTGGCTTCGTGACCGAAATCGGTCACGAAATGGGAGAGCAGGTGGGCGCGGCCACTCACTACCAGCGTGATGAGGTAGGTGCCGCGACCATAGTAGTCGTGGCCAGGATTGAGGGGACGGTAAGCGGAGGGCATTCAAGTGCTTATTTGGTGAGGCTGTAGGGCTTGGTGTCCTTGGCTTGGAAGAGGCGTTTGTTGGGTTTTGGGCCCATCTGGAATTCGAGGGTGCCGCCTTCCATGAGCTGGCGGTAGGTGACGTAGCATTTGTCGTAGGGATTGCCGTTCCATAGCACGCGTTGGATGTAGCGGTTCTTGTCGCTCACGTTGGGGGCTTTTATCTCAAGGTATTTGCCGCTGCCCATGCGTACCTTCATATAAGGCAGATAGGGCGCACCGATGACGTACTGCCCGCTGGCGGGACAGACAGGGTAGAAGCCCATGGCGGAGAAGATGTACCAGGCGGACATCTGCCCACAGTCGTCGTTGCCGCAGAGGCCGTCGATATGGTTGCGGTACATCTTGTTCATCACCTCGCGCACCCAGTATTGGGTCTTCCACGGCTGGGTGGTCCACATGTAGAGGTAGGGGATATGGTGGGAGGGCTCGTTGCCGTGGACATAGCCACCCAGCATGCCCTCGCGGGTCACGTCCTCAGTCTCGGCAAAGAACTCGTCGGGGATGTACATGGTGAAGAGCGTGTCCAACTTCCGCACAAAAGCCTTTTCTCCTCCCATCATCTGCATCATGCCGTTCACATCGTGGGGTACATAGAAGCTGTAGTTCCATGCATTGCCTTCGATCAGACCCTCGCCGCTGGTGGAGAGCAAGGAATAGGGTGTTTTCCAGCTGCCATCGCTGTAACGTGCGCGCACAAAGCCGTCCTTATAGACGTTGCGATAGCTTAATGCCCGCTGGCGATAGCTCTCGCGCACAGAATCCTCATAGCCTATCACATCGGGCAGCGTATGCTCCAAATGGTTCTCCAACGCCCAATAGACGCACCAGTCCTCGTAGGCATTCTCCAGTGTGACGGAAGTGCCGTTGCGGCTTTTGTCGAAGGGGACATAGCCTATCTCCTTGTACATCCTAGTGTGGTCGTAATAGCCCACATTGGTGGTGGAGAGAATTGCCTCCATGGTTTCCAGCTCTATCAGCTCTTGCTCGGTGTCGGGCTGGAGTGTGTTGAGGGCGGCATCCACCATCACCGAAACACCGTGGTAGCCTATCATGCACCAGTTCTCACCACCATGATGGCTCCATACGGGCAGCATGAGGTGAGGGCTTCTTTTGTAATGAGTGTAGAGCGTAAATGCTATGTTGCGGCTCATGGCGGTATCAGTGAGGTTGATGAGGGGGTGCAGGGCACGGTAGGTGTCCCACAGCGAGAAGATGGTGTAACGGGTATACCCGCCATAGTTCTTTTCATCAATATCCTGATAGATGGAGGGGTTTATCATGGTGTGGTAGTAGGAGGTGTAAAACATAGCCAACGCGTCTTCCGGCCCCTGTGCCTCGATGCGACCCAGCATCCGGTTCCAATTGATGTGAGTCAGTTCGCGCACTACGTCGAAATGGCTGCGGTACTTGGGGTCGCCTTGATGCACGATGAGCAGCGTTTCGTGCGTCTGCATGTCACGATAAGACACACATGAGGCATCACGAGAGTACTGGCACCCTTCGTGCCGCACGGCCTCGCTGGCGCCCCAAGTGCTGTTGGGCGAAAGCCCCACGATGATTTCGAGGGTGTCGTTCCCGTCATCTTCAAACTCGAACCAGCACACCGGCTTACGTCCCGCCATCTCGGGGAAATTATGCTCTTGGTCGAAACGATTCCAAAAACCATGGTACGACAGCGGGGCAAAGTCGTGGTAGCCATACTGCTTGATGCGTTTGTTGAACTGGATATAATAATACAGCTTGCGGCAGCGGTTCCAGCCGCTGGTCATGCGCCAACCGCTGATGCTGTGCGTGCCCTCCACCCTGCATTCTGCCCAAAGCACCTTGCCGTCGTAGTTGTAGATACCGTGGTTCAGGTCGAGGATAATCTTCTGTGCCGCCCCTTTGGGGAAGATATATCGGTGCACGCCGCAACGCTTTGTGGCGGTCAGTTCGCAGCGGATGTTGTCGTCGTCGAGCGTGACGGCATAGTAGCCCGGCGCGGCCACCTCGGTCTCGTGGCGGAAACGCTGGCGGTAGCCCCCGTCGGGGTCGTCGGCGGTGCCGGGGTTGAGCTTCGTCTCACCGCTGTAGGGCATGATGAGAATATCGCCCAAGTCGCTGTGGCCTGTGCCACTGAAATGGGTGTGGCTGAAGCCCACGATGCTGCTGTCGTGATGTTGGTAACCGGCGCAGTAATCATAGACTCGCGGCTGATACACCCCGTTCACGTTGTGCGGTATCGTGTCCGTGTCGGGACTCAGCTGCACAAAGCCGTAGGGGAAGCAGGCACCGGGAAAGGTGTGACCCATGCCGTTGGTGCCAATAAACACGTTGACCCAGCGACCATAGTCGGGACTCTTTTTAGTTTCTTGAGCCATAAGCGATAGAGATATGGCACACAAAAGGCAAAAAAGGCTTAATCTTTTCATGATATAGACAGTTTTCACGCTGCAAAAATACGAAAACTTCTCCAATTACGTTATATATGATATGCACAAACTACTAGTTTTTAGTTTTTACCTTTTGCTCTTCGCCTGTCCGCTTTTTGCACAGCAGCCCTCAGACCCCTACAATCCTTGGGTGCGCTGGTGGTGGAATGGCGACAAGGTGGACACAATGGAGTTGAAGCGCGAGCTGCGCCTGCTGCATGAGGCGGGCATCGGCGGCGTGGAAATCAACCCCATCGAGTTCCCTGCCAAGCGGTGCGACTCGTTGGGCATCCCCTCGCTCACATGGCTCAGCGACGAGTGGCTTGAAGCCCTAGGCTGCACCCTCCGCGAGGCAAAACAGCTGGGCATGGGCTGCGACCTCCTAGTGGGCAGCGGGTGGCCCTTCGGCATGGAGACCCTCCCGATGCACGAGCGGGCACAGGTAATGCTCACCTACGTCACCGAGATTGATTGGTCGGACAATACCAACAATGAGCCTTTTGTCATCACCCGGCAGCAGATATTTGATGCCGTAGACCCCAAGGTGACCGAATCCAACGCCGACCGCCAGTTTGAGTTGGTGGACCTCTTTATTGTGCCGGACTCGGTATACAGCATCCACCAGCGCAACGACTACTATCTCCTTGGTGATACGATACGGCTTTATCCCATTGACCAAATCACCACCGGCTGGCATCCCTCGCCCAACAGCAAATATATGCTTTATGCCTTGGTGCGCTGTACCTCCTTTGCCAGCGTCATCAACGGTGCCCCCGGTGCCTCGGGGCCTATCCTCGACCACATGAACCGCGAGGCGGTGCGCCATTTCCTCTACAATATGTCGCACACACTGGAAGGAAAATTTGGCCCCATGAAGAACTGGCTGCGTGCCTACTTCGTCGACAGCATGGAGCTGGAAGGGGCAAACTGGACCACTGACTTTGCCGAGGAGTTCCGCCGCCGTCGTGGCTACGATTTGATGCCGTGGTTGCCCTTCACCATGTTCAAAACTGGACGACTGGGCGATGTGGTCAGCTACGAGTATGGTGCCAAACAATCGCCCGACTTCATACGTCAGGTTCAGCAGGTGCGCCACGATTTCGAGCTCACCAAGGCGGAGCTACTCCACGAACGTTACACCCAGACTTTCCTCGACTGGTGTCATGAGCAGGGCGTCAAGGCGCGCGCACAAGCATATGGGCGCGGATTCTTCCCCCTCGAAAGCTCCCTCGACTACGACATCCCCGAAGGCGAAAGCTGGACCACCAACTACCTGCGCCACCGCATCGGCGAAGAGATGCCCGACAGCGACTACCGCCGTGGTCGTGCCTACACCATGATTAACAAGCTGGTCTCCTCTGCCGCACACCAGAGCGGTCGTCGGCTGGTCAGTGCCGAGGAGATGACCAACACCTACCGAATGTTCGAGACCACTCTCGAACTGCTCAAGCTGGGCAGCGACATGAGTGCCATCAGCGGTACCACCCACTCGGTGTGGCACGGCTTTAACTACTCGCCCCCACAGGCAGGCTTCCCTGGGTGGGTGCAATACGGCAGCTACCTCAACGAGCAGAACACTTGGTGGCCCTATTTCCACCTGCTCAACGAATACCGCAGCCGCATGAGTGCCATACTCCAAAACGCCGACATGCAGACCGACATCGCCATCCTGCTGCCCACCGACAGCTTGTGGGCGCAATACGGCGTGCAGACCGAGCCCTTCCCCAACTACCCCAAGGGCAGCCCCTACGACATACCCTACCTGCTGTGGGAGGCGGTGCACAAGAACGGCGGCAACTGCGACTTTGTCACCCGCCGCCAGCTCGACACCGCCACCGTTCGCAACGGCAAACTCATCATTGGCAAAAGAGCATACAAAGCCTTACTTGTGCCACCAGCGTCATCCGTAGACGGAACACAATTCTCAATTCTCGAAGTCCCTGACCTTTCCGACCGCAACTATCTTGAATGGTACCGCACAGTGCAATCAAAGTATAATCTCCCCCACGCTGTAACGATAGAAGAACCCGACCCGTATCTACTACAAAACCATTACCGCAACGACCGAGGCGACGACATCTTCCTCTTCGTCAATGCCCACCTCCGCAGCGGTGTCGGCTTCACCCTCGCATTCCCAAAAGAGATTTACCAGGGCCGCACAGCATGGGTGTACAACCCCGCCACCGACCAAAAGCAACTGCTGGAAATAGAAAATGGAACCACTTGGCCCTACCTCCCCCCCGCCGAAAGCCTCTTCATCATTTTTGAAAAAACCGATGCCGAAGCAACTGCCCAAGCCTCTCTATGGTCTCCCGCCTTCCGCGAAGGGCAGCACTACTTCCCCATCTCCACCGAGTGGCACCTCTCGCTCCACCACGCCATCCAAGGCTGGACACGAGACACCGTCATGCAGCAACTCTGCGACCTCCGCGAAACGCAGTTCAAAGACTTCGCTGGCACCATCACTTACACCACCCATATTCCCTTCGACATTGACAGTATGGGTACCGACCCCATATTCGACCTCGGAGAGGTATATGACATCTGCGAACTCATTGTCAATGGTACCAGCTGCGGTGTGAAGTGGTATGGCGAAAGGATATACGACAACGTGGCACCCTTGCTGCGCCCTGGTGACAACACCATCGAGATAAAAGTCACCACCACCCTCAACAATTACGTCCACACCCTTACCGACGACAAGGTTATCCAACATTTCGTCATCAAACGTAATGTCCCCACCACTCCTGCGGGCCTAGTAGGCATCCGTGGGCAGATAGCATTCTTCTAATCAATTATACCTCATTATGAAACGCACCATTCCCTTACTACTTATGATTGTGGCTCTGCAGCCTTGCGGGGCGCAACGCTTGTTTGTCACCGACTTTGGAGCCAAGGGCGACGGCATCACCCTCTGCACCCGTAGCCTGCAGGCAGCTATCGACAGTGCCAACGCCATCTACAACACCAACGGCGAGAAGCAGACCGTCATCCTGCCTCCGGGACAATATGTGAGCGGCACACTCTATCTGAAGAGCGGTGTGACCCTGATGATTGGCGAGGGCGCAACCCTGCTGGGCTCTACCAATCCGTTCGACTATGTCAAAGACCCCTACTGCCGCTGGACGGCTTTCATCTTTGCCGTACGGCAGCACGACATAGGCATCACAGGCAAAGGCACCATCGACGGGCGTGGCTGGGAGGTGGCTAACAATCTGGTGCAATACATACACCTCGGACTAGTCAACGACCCCCTCAAATACGACCGCCCCAACGAGACCAACCGCCCCGAAAATATCCACTTCCGCGAGTGCCAGAACGTCACCGTCAGCCGCATCACCCTTCGCAATCCCGCCAGCTGGAACCAGCAGTACGACCAATGCCGCCATCTAGTAATTGAGGACCAGACGGTGGACAGCAAGAACTATTGGAACAACGACGGGGTAGACATTGTGGACTGCAGCGATGTGGTGATACGCAACTGCACGATGGACGCTGCCGATGATGTGTTCTGCTTTAAGAGCCACAGCGTGGACGGCGTGTGTGAGAATGTGACGGTGGAGAACTGCTACGGCCGCTCCTCAGCCAACGGCATCAAGTTCGGCACCATGACACGCGGCCACTTCCGCCACTTCCGCATCCGCAACATCGTGTTACGCGACACCTACCGCAGTGCCATCACCATCGCCTGTGTCGATGGCGGCCAAGTGGAAGACATCGAGATTGACGGACTCCGCGCCACCCATACGGGCAACCCCCTCTTCCTGCGTTTCGGCGACCGACGTGAGGGCAAAGGCACACCCTGCCTGAAAGACATTGTCGTCCGCAACATAGAGGTGGAGGTGCCACTCGACAAACCCGACGCAGGCTACAGCTACGAAGGTCCCGTAGAAGACCTGCCCCGCAACATCTCGCCCTCCAGCATCGTGGGCACACCCCAGCACCGCATACAAAACGTACTGCTCGAAAACATCCTCCTCTCCTACCCCGGCCATGCCGACACCGCCTACGCCTATCGGGGCTGTTCACCCGACGAGCTGGCAGCCATACCCGAATGGGAACAACGCTACCCCGAATTCTCCATGTGGAAAGAACTGCCCGCCTGGGGGCTCTACATCCGACATGCCGACAATATCACCCTGCGCAACGTCACCCTGCGGCTAGGAGGCGACGACTACCGCCCCGCCATCGTAGCGGACGATGTGGAGGGACTATTAATTGAAAAAACAAATTTGAATGACACTGGCGGCACACCAGCACAATTAATTGCCAACAATTGCGGAACGATAAAGTGCGATTCAAAGAAAATCAAGATAAAACGACAGAAAAGCAAAGGTAGCACCAAGCCCAGTGTCGAAGCCTCACAAACCTCGTCCGACATCATCCTAGCACAAGACAACAGCACCCCCTGCTCCGAAGGGGCCACACTGTATAAAGCATCGCTGTTCGGCTGCAAAAGCAACGGCACTACCCTCAACACCACCTCTATCCAACGCGCCATCGACCACATTGCCAGCCAAGGGGGAGGCACACTAGTCTTCGAAGTGGGTCGCTACCTCACGGGCAGCATCCACCTACGGCAAGGCGTGAACATCCAGCTGAACGAAGGAGCCATCCTTGTAGCCTCACCCAATATACACGACTACGACACCGCCGACGGCGAGCCCACGCTGATAATAATTGAAAATGAACTGCAGCATACAGACACGAATGTCTCCGGCCACACACCTCTCCCACGACTCTGCGGCTTGGGATTTGTACAGCAAACACTGCCTAATATTCGCCTTGCTAACATCCACCCCTTCTGAATTTAGCAAGCCCGATTCCCTCCCTTCCATTCCTTACTCCTCTTAACCCACAGCAGCAGCATCCTTTGCTTTTTGCAAAAAAAAATCAATCCGCCATGTCGCAAAAATGGTGGAAGATGCTCTTATATGTCAGAAATAACCCGTCATGAAGAGACCCTTACATAAAACGAGCACCAAACACACAGCATATAGCGACGAAGAATTGAACGAACTATATGCTATGCTCATGCACGAAGCATTGAAGGCCACATCACAACTGCACGTGGCTCAAGACATGGTGCAGGAGTGCCTTACTCTGACGTTGGAACAGGTGTATTGGGGAAAGGGCATAGAACACTTTAAGGCATATTGTTTCAAGGTATTGCACTCGTTAAAGATACGACTATGGAACGACCAGAACAGAATACGACATGTGGACAGCATGCAAGAAGAGAGCCTTGTGGACGACATAGACTACTATACCACCGAAATGGCATTGAAAGAGTGCTTGTCAAGGCTGTCGCAGCGAGAAAGAGAAATCGTGGAGTTGCATGACTTGGAATGCCACAGCCTAGAAGAGACAGCAGCAAAGATGGGTTTGACCATAAGCTATGCCACCCGACTACTGGGCAGAGCACACACCGCATTGAAAAAAGAATTAAAAGAATACTACTATGGAGAACAAAAAAACTAAACAGAAAACCAATAGCCCATGCCAAAAGAATGAGAATGTAGACATGGAAGCTTTATTTCAACGGCACTTGGCCGTGGGGCGTGAATGGAAACGTGGAGAAAAGCTATTCCACGAAACGTTTCAACATGGTCTAGAAGAAAAACAAAAGTCCCGAAACAGACTATGGATAAAAATAGCTGCACTAGTAGCAATAGTGGTGATACCACTGACCATGCGGCATACTATTCAGAGCCATTGTGCCTCATATAATAGTTACTACTGCAACGTGCATTATTCGCAACAAGCTGCATTGGAACTGCTACAATCGTCGATAGCAACTCTCTAAATTTCATATCATGAGAAAAGCAATATATGTCATAGGCATTTGCCTACTCCTGTCAGGATGTGGCAGACGTGAGGCGACAGAATATTATCAGCAATATAGCAGAATGCCACACGTGAAGGCAATGTGTTTTATAGGCTACAAACTGGATAAAAGCCATGAGACCGACATCACACTGTTGCAGGCGGCAGACGAGGATACATTCAACAAATTGCTAGACAAGATAGGAATAGACCGCAGGTGGATTGGACACAAAAAGGTAGTCGTCGCTGGGACTCGCACTCGTCCAGATGGCAAACGCATTGCCGTTACTATCGGCGCATCAGGCACATATCGTAGCGTGTATATCTTCGAATATAAAAATGGATGCGACTCACAAGTGCTACATTTTATGGCACAAACTGCCAAAGATTATTTAGATACTAACAAAATAATAAAATAGACATGAAGAATTTATTTTGCTACAGCATTGCAGCTGCGTGTGCGATAATGGCTGCATGCAATCATGGCGGCGATACACCAACCGCTATTAATGAAGCCGACTCCGAAGCGATTGTCATCATCGAACAACCCGACACACTTTGTAGTCTGCCTGAGGCAACAGCTGCACCTAAGGAGAAAAAACAATTAAAAACCGAAACCGCCGAAATTGAGTATTCCAAAGTAGACACCTCTGTTGCTACTTGTAGCCAAGATATAGAAGTAGAGGACGCGCTAAATGCCGTGATGAGTGCCATTGCCTCATCAGTGAAGAGTGGACAGTGGGATATTGATATAAAGGAATAGGCCTATTCATCATAATTAATTTATTCTTCTAACTTTCAAATTCGTACACAAATGAAAAAGAAACTTTTCTATGCGCTTTGCGCACTGACATTGCTAGGCATGGCGTTTGCTTCATGCCAAAAGCAAGATGTGGCAAAAGAGGCTAACAGCCCATCTGCCGAGGTTACCCCCCTATCTTCAAAGACAACCCCTATCAAGGTGCTTATCATTGTTGGGTCGGACACCATCTCTTTTCAAGGTACTATCCAAAGAGAGGAAGATGGCTCCTTCTGTCTTGAAGGAGTATTGACTATGCCCAATGGAGACAAATACAACGTACAGGGACGGCTAAACACCGCCAGCAGAACATTCAACGGCACCATTACCGACGAACAAGGTAATACTGCGACGATGACTGACGAACTAATGGACGCACTGATACAGGTGGCAGACTATCAGTATGCTGTCATGAGATTGTCGGAACAATATCGAGAATAAATACATTAGTCCATGTCACAAAAAAGGTCTCCATTATGTGGGGGCCTTTTGCATTTTAATATTCTAAGCAATTAATCATTAAACAGGTACGATACTTCTAATATAAAATTTACAGCTGCTTGTAACAAAACGGCCACTTTTTGCTACTCATAAGGCATGATGCATCAAAACAGTTATTCATTATTCATTCACAAAAAACACACTTACAAAGATGAAAAAAGCATTTTTCCTCATTGCTGCTGCTCTGATGTTATGCGGCAGAATCAATGCCCAAGAGATGGCTCTTGCCAGCAACACGCAGAATGAGTTTTCGCAACTCTCTATTTTAGAAACCCCTATGCCAGCTACCGAATACAGCACACACTACCAGTTCGACGCTCAGCAATATGCCTCGCCACGCACCGGCTGGGGTGTCGCCTGCATCATCTCAGGTGGCATTACCATGGTCGGCGGCTTGTCGGTGTGGCTGTTTGGCGACACCTTTAACAAAACCACCAACAATTTCCCCAGCGGTTTCGAGCCTGACCCTGATTTCCAACAGGCGGCGGGGACGGTAAGCAAAGGTATCAAGACTGCCGGCATCGTAGGCACTGTCATCGGTGCAGGACTTGTGACAACGGGCATCATACTGGTGTCGTCTGACGGTCGGTCGGGCAGCCGCCGCTCCTCTGGTCGTCACCGTCACCGCCGTTATTCAGAGAACCTGTTAGCTCCCGAGCCCTACAGCACTGGCTGGGCATTGAGCCTGAACGCAGGTCCCACGGGCGGGGGATTAGCCTTGACATTTTGAAAAACCTAAAAACCAGCAACCATGATTATTAATCAACATAAATCAATCATCTTATTTGTTGCCCTATTGGCAATGCTCACTGCCTGTACCAAAGAGAACGAAACGGGTGGTAACACACCCTCTACGCCCGAAGCACACGGCAGGCTGTACGACACCCGTTGGCAGACAACATACGACGACCACTCCATTATGGACGAAGGGTATTATCAAGACCACTACTATGTGTACCGTTGTACCGACGTAATCCACTTTACCAACAACAACAGCGGGACGAGGCATATAGACAAGGAGGTCTATGACCTGATAACGCAAGAGGTCACAGGCGAGCACGCCGACAGCACGATACGCTTCACCTACGTCTACAAGGGAGGCGATTCACAATATGGGCCCGGGGTGCTCTATTGGGAGAACGGTGACAGCAACAAGTTCTATGTGCAGAACATTGGCGGAGAGCGCATCTATGTGGAAGACCTAGAGCGTCCAGACTACAACCCTCCCTGCTTCTATTTAGTGCCATAGAGACTACACCGATTCACGCCGCCACACAATAAAAACAGTGTGGCGGCGTTATGATTTTGTGGGTTTTAATAATATAGGTCACCTCCAATAATTAATTCGGAACACGAATTACACTAATCTGACGAATTATTATTCGTGTTCGTAAAAAATGAATAATTAGTAGTTGTTCCAACAAAACAGATTTATAAGAAACAACAAATACTGACAGACGATGAATAAGATACTTTTGGTATGTGTTATGCTGTGCACTTTGGGATTGAATACAGCGTGCCACACGCCTAACCGAAACACACAGACGGACGATTCTGCTGTTTGGGGAACAACAGAGGATGGCGGCGAGTTGTTTCTGATTGTAGAGCACGAACCCGAGTTCCCTGGAGGCATAGATTCGTTATATTCTTTTTTGAACAAGAACATTCACTATCCCCAAAAAGCCATAGAGAGAAAGATTGAAGGCAAGGTCTATGTCCAATTCATAGTTGAAAAAGACGGTAGCATTACCAATGCACAAATAGTAAGAGATATCGTTCACGGTAGCAAAGAGGCAGACAGTATAGCAGCCGAACTGGGCTGTGGCACCGAGGTACTCCGTGTGATAAATAGAATGCCTAAATGGAAACCAGCCAGTAACAATGGTACTGTCTGCCGTTACATATTCACGCTACCCATCGAGTTCTCTTTGAGTGAAGGAATAATCAACCCACTCTGCAGTCTGTGAACAGTATCTTTCAGCAGCTCGACACTGCCACACAACCAGCAGATGCCGCATACGCTGCCTCGTTCAAACACAATAATCAACCTCTTCTTTCGTTATCATCAATATGACTAAGGACAACAACGGAATCAATCACACCAACAGCGAAGAACACCGCAGCCTCATTGACTCGATGTCACCATTCCTTGACAACGGAAAGCCAAAACTGGGCATCTTTTGGTACGACGTGGTCAACCAGTCGCTCTTTGGTGTGGAGAAGCTGGATGCCGAGCAGGCCACTTTTGTCAATGGCCGTGCCACTATCTCCAAACTCCACAAAACCTACTGGCAAAAGCAACATCACCGAGCTGAAGCCAAGGGCGACACTCGCTCCATATTCTATCAGGAGCACAACTACACACTTATCCCTCGTGGACGTATCTTCCTTGACGAGAAGACCGACCGATTCTACGTCTGTGTCGGCAGTTGGTTGCACGACGAGGTGGCTGGCCACAAAGTGGATGCCGAGAAACTGCACGAACTGATAGAGGACGAGTTTAACTTACCCGTGGACTTCGAGTTTGTCGTCGACTACCACTGGGACCTCGGCCACGGATGGTCGGAGGAATTGCTATAGGGAATTTCTATTTATCAAGAATTAGAGAATTGGAGAATTGGAGAATTTGTAAACTGCATATTTTAAATTTGAGAACACAAAAAAACATGGACAAAGAGAAACTTACCGACCTTATTCGCAATATACTATGGGCCGTGTTGCTTATCTTAGCATTGATACGTGGCATCGCCTCAGGGCATTGGAAAGCTTTTATCATTCTGGCAGTGCTGTTTGTCATCAGCAAATCAGCATTGCTGATTGGGCAACGCAAGCTGCGCAAGACCATCAAAGAGCTGGAAGGCACGCTGGCGTCTCAAGGCAGACCGTCGTATGTCCCCAAGCCGAGTGAGATAGAGGCAATGCAGAGCAAAGCCAATGCCATCTCCAACCAAATCAAGAAACAATGCCCACCGCAGCCTACGATTTTCTTTGCTATCGACCACGAGAAGAAACCCACCATTTTCGACAGCAAGTTGGGCGGCATCCCCTACTGGGATGCCACAAAACCATATCCCACCGATGCTAACGGCCGACCGATGGCACTGGCGATGCAGGTAAACTTTGAGGAATGTCCACACATAGACCCCCTGCCGCAGTCGGGCATATTGCAGTTTTTTATCACCACTGACGAGACAGTGCTAGAAGAGGGCTACGGCATGGATTACGACGCCCCAACCTCGCAAAAGAACTGCCGTGTTGTCTATCACGAGGCTGTCAACCGAAATGTAGATGTGCAGCAGCTCGGGCAGTACCCCCGCATAGAGGGCTTGGAGAACAGCCCTGTGATGGGAGAGTATTCGCTGAATGCGACGCAAGGCGAATCGTATATCAATAGGACGTGTAATAGTTTTGAGCAACTGTTTGCCAATGCCGTCAAACAGCTCTATGGCGACAAGGTGGAGACCCCCTATTTCGACGACTACCTCAAGCGAATTCTCCCCGAAGAGCATCGCGATGAAGTGGACGACGCCTTGGTGATGGGCGACAACCCCATGTACTACGGCCCAACTGAGAAGAACTTCCAAATGCTGGGCTTCCCTGCCTTTGAACAATACGACGGACGTCCCGAAGGCTGCCAATGCGACACCCTGCTGCTGCAAATCCCCACCATCGAAGATTCCCAAGACGGCAACTGGTGTACCATCTGGGGCGACTGCGGCTCGGCTCGCCTATTCATCAATGCCGACGACCTCCGCCATCGCAACTTTTCACAAGTTTACTTCGAGTACCAATGCTATTAAGTGAAGGTGTAATAATAAGGTGAGACTATGATAACTCTTGAGAGAGCGTTTCTACGAAACGCCAATAGCCTGACATCCAACACCCCACACTTCGTGCGGGGCTATTGAGAGTAAGGCTCTCCGGGCCTTTATCGTTACAACTTATTATTTAATTTAAGGTACTCCTTTCGACCGGGGAAGCAGATGCCGCCGATGGCTCCACCTGCGTATTCAAAGACCACCGTGTCGTTGTAGGGGATAAGCGAGCAGTCCATCTTGTCCCACTCGTCGGCTAGAATGGGGCGATTGTAGAAACGATATAAATACAGGCCGAAGCCCACACGGCGATACCACAATTCAGTGTAATCCGCATGTGTCGTTATGCCGATGCAACCTGCCTGTCGAAGCATTCGGCGAATAATGCGCATCTCCTCTTGTGTCAACCCTACAAACCGCATCTTCTGCTGCAAATCTGCCTCATCGATGGCGGAGTAGGTTCCATTATTGATATTAAACCGTTCCACCCTGCCATGACTGAACTCAATAGTCACCCTGCTGTCCTTTGCCAGGGCTTGGTGGGTGTAGTCGATGACGGCAAGCATGGCATCCTGCTTCTTGGCCAGGTGCCGCTCCATGATGTCGGCATCGCAACGCTGCTGGGCATTGCCTATGGTAAGGTAGGCTATCAAAAAGACCAGTGCGACACTATCCAACACAAACAGAGCATTATCCCCACCTTCGGATGTTCGCCGCACGAGCCTCCTCAAATTCATGCACCACGAGACAATCACCACCACCACCATAGGCAGCAGCAGCCATCCCGCTAAAATCAGCAGAATGAGGAAATAAAACACATCCCACCAGCACAACGCCGTAGCAACCATGACACACACGGCTGAGACATATTGGGCAAGCTTCTTGAAAGACATAAAAGGTTTTCTATTTATCAAAAAATTGAGAATTAGAGAATTTGTAAATTAAACATCTTGAATTTAATAAGAATTTAAGACTCTAATTGCAGGCAATTAATTAATAGAAGTCCACATAACAGACAATAAAGGGGAGAGTAATCAAATACAAAAGTACCCATAATCACCATTGATAAAACAACCTATTAAACCCTCATTACCATTAGACTACATTGTTCGGCAAGTGTTGTGCTGTTTGTTATCCAACCGTTCCTCGTCTTTAAAGTAGAGAGCAATTGGGTTACTAATGGAGATTGAAGTTTTACTATCCTTATCAAGATATAGTCAAATAGAACAAAACATAGGGTAGAAATATTACAAGGCCCACCACTGCGGCAGTGGTGGAGCACAGCAGCACCGCAGCTGCGCCAAGGTCTTTGATGTCGCGGATACGGTCGTCGCGCTCGGTGGTGAGATAATCGGCCATACGCTCAATGGCAGAGTTGAATGCTTCGGCCGCTAGCACCAGGCCTATACAGAGCAACACCAAGCACCACTCCATTGGGCTGATGCGCAGCACGACCCCCGCTACCACCACCAACAGGGTGATGGTAGCGTGAATCCGTGCGTTCCTCTCCTCGCGCAGCAGCACCCGCAGCCCCGCAAAGGCATAGCGAAAACTCCGCAATCTGGCTTTGAGCTCGTTCATCGATTGATACGGCGTTAGAATGGATACTGCCCTAATTCTTAGTTCTTAACTCTTACTTCTTACTTCCAATTAATCTTCTGCGAGGCATACATTGCCACTGCCAGCACAACAAACACTCCTATGCTCCCCACCAGCAGCGCGTAGCTCTCCAACTGCATAAGGACGTAGATGAACGTATACAGCACCGTCAGCAGTCCGCCCACAGCCAGCGCCGCAGTGCGGTGCTTGGTCAGCCCGTAGATAAAGGTTGAGATAAGTCCCACCGTCATCGCGGCGGCAACCAGGTAGGCAAAGCCAAAACCGATATGCTCCGAGAAGGCCAGCAACAGTGTGTAGAACAGCACCAACGCAATGCCCACCAAGGCGTACTGCACCGGGTGTATAGGCGTTTGGCGGCGGTTCTCCACTAAGAACACCACAGCAAAGGTCAGCAGGATAATCAGATAGGCATACTTGATAGTGCGAGTGGTCTTCTGGTACTGCTCCACCGGCACCTTCAGCTCCACATCCATCGTGCCCACGCTGGCCAGCTCCTTGTGGCTCTTCAGCACTTGGGTGAAGTCGCGGTTCAGTGCCAGCACCTTCCAGTCGGCGGTAAAACCTGTATCCGTCACCTCACGGTCGGCGGGCAGGTAGCGTCCCGCGAAACTAGGTGTCGTGCAGTCTGAGTTGACATGCAGCGTCGTAGTGCGTCCCACGGGCACAAAGCTGATACAGTTCGACCCCTTCAGCGACACCTCCAGCGCAAACTCTTTCGAGCCCCCACCCACTATCTCTGTCACCTCCACCGGGCACGACAACGCGTCCTCGTCGCCCAGTTTCATGCCTTCCGCCTGCAACTCCACCTGCTCCCCACCGTAGGTCAGCGTGGGATAATCTACAAAACCCTTGAAGTCGCTGATTGAGAAGAGCAACTTAGCCCGACCCGTCTTCAGGTGGCTCACCTGCTCCGCGTTCAACTCCTTTGGCAGGGCGAAAGTGCCTGTCAGCTTCATCGGTGACTCGTAGACCGAGAAGTCGTAGATGCCCCTCTTCAGCGTCTTGGTCTCCACCTCGCCGTTGATGTCCAGCACCTCGGGCAGCAGGTATACATTGTTGGTTGATGTGTCGCCTGGGATGAACAGCACCGGCCCGCGCACCGTGAGACCGCCGCCCCACTTCTGGCACACCTCGGCGTTAGCCTCCATCTCCGTGCCGCGTCGCTCGTCCACCATGTTCTTAATGATGGCCTGCGGTATGAGCAGCAGCAGGCTGAGGGCAAAGATAATCGTTAGCTTGAGCCACAGTTTGGCTCCACTTTTTTGATGATTGTTGTCTTCCATGTTATTACGTATTTTTTTAATGATTAACTTTATCAATGGTATAGCACACAGCACTAGGCCTAACAACAAGAAGATGATGAATATGATGGCTCCTACTAGCATAGTTTATTTATTAATTTCACTTTGCGTCACAAAGTACTAAGGTTAAAAAAAATTATATAGTTGGCGCACTCTTGAAAAAATCTTCCAACGCCTGCAAATGCTCCTTGAAAGCCTTGCTCCCTGCTTTGGTAACGGAGTAGGTGGTATTGGGCTTGCGCCCCACAAACTTCTTCTCTGCCTGAATGTAGCCCAGTTCCTCCAACGCACGTGCGTGGCTGGCCAGGTTGCCATCGGTCAGCCCCAGCAGCGACTTCAGCGTGGTGAAATCCACCGCATCGTTCACCATCAGCACCGACATGATGCCGAGCCGAGCCTTGTTTTCAAAGGCCTTGTTGATGGCGGAAAAACTCCGCTGATAGTCGCTATTTTCCACGATTGACAATAAAATATATTCCGAACACAATATGCATCAGCCCAAATCCTAGAAACCAAAACAATATGGCATGGCTTACCACAAAGCAGTCCACCACTCCCAGCACCAACTCGCAATAGCCCAGGAGAGCGATGGCGCGGCTGGTATAATGGCTTGCATTGAGCAACGCCAACCCATAGAACACCAGCATGAAAGTGGATGTCAGCCCGTAGTGTCCCTGCATCAACATGGCCAAACAGAGCAGGCCGCCCACCACCATCGGCACCGCAAAGTGAAACAGCGGCCTACGCACGGCTGTGGCGAAACTGTTGTCGCCCTGCTTCCTCATAATCCTATACGACCCCAGGCACACCACCGCAAACGACACCACCAGCAGCAATAGAGCCACCCCCAAAGCAATCAGTGTGCGGTAAGGCGAATTTATCAGCATCCCCCCTACTCCTTTGGGCAGCCAGGCCGACGGCTCGTGTGGCAACAGCAGCAGCCAGGCCCCAGCCGACACCACACTGGCCAGCAACCCTACTATCGCGATAGACCATCCGCTGATAGACCTAAATCTCGACGACCGCTCCATCAGCTCCTTTATCTCAAGCAATGTGTTTAATGCCTCTTTATTTTCCATAGATTTTAAAAGTGCTTTGCGCTGCAAAGTTACAAACATTTTTCAAACCAAGAAGAAAAAAGAAAAAAAAATTTACCCAACATCTAATATATATCTAATAATCAATGTACTAAAAATATTAAAAAAACCTCACCACCACTTTCTACCCCACCAAAAAAGGCCCCTGCCAACCCACCGAAACAAGAAAAAACAATCTCACGTATTAGCAAAAAAAGACAACTATGGGATAAAAAACTATAATACAGACATGTTACAGCTATGTATAGAATTCGTTATTACCATACAGCAAAACCTGTCAAGAGGGGTTTCAAGTGCATAACGACATCGCCTTACAGTCAGAATCAGAAGCTGTTTATTGTTAATTAAATGACTTCCATAAAGCGCCTGAACTGCGTTTTTTTCATTCTTCTCTCAATTATTAAAGTTTGACAGGTAAAATTATGGGTCGTTTTTAGCCATACGTTTTTGTTTCCCTTTTCACGGCCTTTAACCGGGTTGTTTAATGGTTGAGTCTGCATGCCTTGTTCCTGCCTTCGCCCTGCTTTCGTCGCTAGAAGCGAAGGCACGACGAAGGCATGACGAAGGCATGGCGTGTGACAGAGGTGAGAGCTGCCATCCGTACGATACAATTATACCGAAAAAGGCAAAAATTAGGGCGCCACTTTTAGAAAGAAAAGTGGCACGAAGTGGGACATGATGACGATGACAATGACAATGGGGTTAGATGCATATATCGCCACACGAGGGACGAATTAGAACAGACAGGTTGGCAACCCTCTGATTATTACTGCAAATAATACAAGGAACAATTATTTGTAAATATATCATGCCACTTTTTTAGGAAAATGGCTTGTCAAACTTTAGTAAAATAAAAAAAGTGTGTATCTTTGCAAACAGTTATGAATCGTGTAGAATATTGGATTAAGGCACAGACACAGTATCGTATACACTCGCCATTTGTGTTCGAGATGTATCGCAAGGTGCTATTCGCAAATGTGGGGGACGAGGCTTACGAGGCTTACGTGAGTGGGCTTCCTGCCGAACTGCGGAACGACCGCACGGCCAGGAGGTATGTGGAGACGGTATACAAGATTCAGGACTATTACCACATGAGAACCTTGTGCATGGATGCTGACGAGGCTGTGTTGGCAGCAGGGTGCGGGGGAATGGAGGGGGTGAAGGTGGTGTGCCATCCACACCATAGGCGCGCCCGCGAACTACGCTGGATGGCGCAGCAGGCGAATGCCAAGTATAATGTAAGTATAGACATGTATGATGTAGGAGTGCTAATCACTAACCCTAGGCTGCATAGACAGCAGTTTGTGTTAAGGTAACTATGAATAATAATTGGCTACGATTTTTACGTTGCAAAAATGGAGGATAAAGATGGACAATCATAAAACATTAATGCTCAATTTCCTTAAAGTTCTCACCTGCTACGGCATGGCACTGTTGTTGCTTGTGTCGTGCGGCAACCGGAACGATGAGACCCCTAAGCCACAAGCGTATCTGCGCATTGAATTGCCACAGCACGACTACACACTATGCGACACCAGCGCACTCCCCTTCACCTTCGAACGGTCGACACTGTCGCAGGTGGAGTGGAAGAAGTCGAAGCCTACAGAGCGATGGCTCACCATCACCTACCCCAAGTATAAGGGATATGTGTTTTTGACCTATAAGACTATACATGGGGCTAAGAACCTTAGGGCACAGGTGGACACGCTCTATCAGTTTGTGGAGGGACACTTTTCATTCTCTTCAGGCATTGACGAGAATAGGTTTGTGGACCGACCTCACAAGCTTTACGGCACCACATATCACCTCAAGGGCCAGAATGTGGCCAGCACCTACCAGTTTTGGCTGACCGATAGTGTGAATCATTTTCTTAGCGGCGCACTCTATATCGACTGCACACCCAACAACGACTCACTCTCGCCGGTGCTGGAGTATCTACAAACCGATATTGACCATCTAATAGAGTCGGTGCGATGGAGATGAAGCATTGGATGGTAGTAGCGGCCCTGCTGCTGGTTGCGACGGGCCTTAGGGCACAGTCGTTTAGCGAACAGTATTTTGTGCTCAGCACGGTGCATGAGGGGACAAACGATACCACACGGATTGCGGGCACACTGACCATGCCCGACGGTGTTGACGGGCAGGTGCCAGTGGTGATTCTCATTACTGGCTCGGGAGCACAGAATAGGGACGAGGAGATTATGGGTCACAGACCTTTCAAGGTGATAGCCGAATACCTGTCAGCAAGGGGCTATGCCGTGCTGCGATGCGACGACAGGGGCGTGGGAGAATCAACAGGCGAAATGGCTCACGCCACCACATTCGATTTTGCACAGGATGTGGAGCTACAACTGGACTACTTTCTAATGGAGCCAGAACAGTTTGACCCCAATCGTATTTTTCTCTTCGGACACAGCGAAGGGGCCAACGTAGCAGCCATTGTTGCCTCACACCGCAAAGAGGTGGCAGGGGTGGCCATGCTGGGCGGTGCCGGGGTGGACGGAAAGACTATACTGCTGCAACAGAACGAGGCGTTATTTCGCCTGCGTGGGGTTGCGGACAGCCTTGTGGAGCGGCGACTGGCATGTATGAAGGATTTGTTTGCAGTGTGCGACACACTGTCTTTGGGTCAAGGGGTGGATACTGTGAAGGCGTTGAACATGGCTTTCCGTCCGCTGTTCAAACAGCATGCCGCAAGTCTCACCAAGGAACAGAAGCAGCAGATAGGACTGACGAATACGGAATGCTACGGGTGGGCACTTACCATGGCGACACCGTGGATGAGGACCTTCCTGACGCTGAACCCTGCCGACTATATCGCCAAGATGCGGTGCCCGCTGTTGGCCATCGGGGGCGACAAGGACTGCCAGGTGCTGGCGGAGGCCAACCTGTCAGCAATAAAGCGTGTGTGTAAGAATAACAGGGTGGAATGCAGCATCGTGCAGCTGAAGGACATCAACCATCTGGGACAGGTGTGCCAAACGGGTGCCGTGGACGAATACGCCACCCTCGGCCAAGCCCCCGACAACATGGTGCTGGAAAGCCTTGTAAAATGGCTCGACTCCCTCAACAACCAACCCCACCCCACCACCCATTAACATTCCTCCCTTTTTCATCCCTTCCGCACCCCTAACTCCATTTTTTCTTCAACACAAATCGGTAGTTAGGGTTTATTCTGTTTCGAGCAAATTGGCCGCATCACTGACAAAGTCGTAGCGGGCTACGGCGAGACAGGGAAGTGGACAAGATGCCGGAAGAAATACTGAAATGCCATAAACAGACATAAGTAAGAGTATTTGATTGAAAAGTCGGCCTAATGACCGATTTGGGTTCAATAGTATAACGAAGGTTCGACGATATTGTATTGTAGAAAGAGCGTTTTTGATTATTGGTTTTGTGTATGTTAGTGGGACTTATAAAAAAAGAATTAAATAATGGAAAAAAAAATTATCTTTTTCGGTCTATAGGTCATTTTGCAGGATGAAATCTTTCGGAACGCTTGTTTTTACTGGCGATTTTGTCAATCAAGGTGCTTGGAGGA
>JAFRRK010000046.1 GCA_017428115.1 Bacteroidales bacterium
GCATGGTGTATTGCTCGCTCTTGCCGTGGTGGTTCACGGTGATGTGCCGCACCGAGCCCTTGTCGGTAAAGGCGTAGCAATAGGGCAGGGGATAGCTGATGGTCTGCGTCATGGGGTTGGCGAAGAACACGTAGTAGGTGTTGCCATCCTGTCGGCACCAGAAGTCGGGCAGGCTCTTGCCCTCTATCAGCGGCTTGGCATCAATTATCGAGATGTCGTTGCTCACATTTGGGCAGGAACGTATCATCTGCACCATCTCTGCATACCGGCTGTGTTTCACCTTGCCGGGTTCTTTTGGGTCGCGTACCATGCAGATGGGCATTCCCATTTGGGCCAGGTCCAGCACCTCCTTCAATGCATACCTATCCATATATTCCACGTCTATATAGAGTGCCTTGAAGTCAAGCTCGCTATTGCGTTTT
Source organism: Bacteroidales bacterium (assembly GCA_017428115.1). GTDB lineage: Bacteria > Bacteroidota > Bacteroidia > Bacteroidales > P3 > Colimorpha. The sequence goes on from JAFRRK010000046.1 coordinate 423, forward strand.
CCCGTTTGGAGCGCGTATGATAAACTGTTCAGAAAATGCCGGTTTATCCATATCGGCTGGTATCCTTTGAGCTCTTCTGGTGTGTTGATGAAGCGCATCTCGTATTGCCCCCAGAAGAAGGCTTTCACCTTTCGCACCGAGTCGGGATAGGCTCCCCCCATCCATGCGTCTTCGGTCGGCATGTACACAGCAATGTCACTATAGTTCCTCCCCTTGCGCATATAACTCGACACGCGCGTCATATATCGGTTGAAGTCTGTCAACGCCTCTCCGCTTAGGTTGTTCTGCTCGCTGGTGCTGATTTGGCAGGTGGTGTAGAAGAAGTTGCTCGTGTCGCCCACCTTGTTGAAGGGGAACCCGTGCCAGATAATCTGGTTGGTGCCGTTGGCAAAGAGGGCATCGCAGATGAGTTTTAGGTCGGCAATCTGCTCCTTGCCCTGATGGGGGCTGTGTCCGCGTCCGTTCATATAGCGCAGGCTTGTCCAGCCGTAGGCACAGGTGAAGGTCTCGGACGTCACCACCTTCTTGCCAGCCAACGTGGCAGCCGAGGCAGCTATCTTGCTGAATGGCGGCTGGTAGAGTATGGCCTCTGTTTCGGGTACATCTACTAATGCAAAGGCATCTAACAGGTCGGTCGGCGCACCTCCGCATTGCGCACGTGAGAAGGCCCCCACGCTGTGGGCATTTTCAGCAAAAGGCCTGTAGAAGTCCTGCAGCACATAGTTCGACAGGGTGGACATGTAGTCGTAGAATACCTCGCCATTCTCTTTGTCCAGCAGGGTACGCTCTTTCATGTAGGGCTCTATGTCGTAGCCGTGTTCATGCAAAAACTGTTCTCCAAATCCGGGTGTCCACAGGTATTCTGTCTCCACCTCCCACGAGTCCACGAACAGCCCCGACTTCTTGCCCTTATACGCTACCTTCAGCCCCCTGTTCATCTTATCGGCATAGCGATAGAATGCGTTTTTGTCTAGGTGGTTAAGTATGCGGGCCTCGCGCGGATAGTCCCATGTATAGCCCTGGCGGGCAGGTTCTACGCTGTCGAAGTAGTTGCGTGTCTGGTCTCCTGCTGGCAGGTCCACATCGCTGAAAGGCCACAATGTGCCGTAGGTGAAGTCGCACCCCAGTCCCAGCGAGTCGGCCACATGCTTGGCGTAATTGACATGCGATGCCCATTCGGGCGACAGAAACGCGGGGTGCGCTGTCGTGGAGTCCAACCCCATGGGGTATATCCAGGCTATCTCCACACCGCCAAACCCATGGTCGCGCAACCATATCAGCTGGTCGCGCACGTCGTTGTCGTCTATCTCCGACGAGAACCACCACCAGCGGGTGTAGGGCTTGTAGGAGGCATACAGCTCTTCTTCATTGTTGCCGCAGCTGCCGAGCATTGTGCACACGGCGGCAAGGATAATGGGTATTATACGTTTCTTCATCTTGTTGGTTTTTTATTTTGGCAGGTGGAATGCCTGCGTCATCTCTTGCATCTGTTCATCCGCCATGCCCTCTGGCTCAAACCCCATGTTGCGAGCCGACATGTATATCTGTGCCGCCTTGTTCAGCACGTCCACTTGGTCGAATGCCGACATGAGGTCGGCATCCACGGCAAACACACCATGTTTCTCCCACATCACCACGTCGTAATCCTCTTCAATGGTGTCGATTGTCTCCTGGGCCAGTGCCAAGCTCGACGGTAGCAGGTACGGCACAATGCCCAGCCCCCGTGGGCAGAAGGCCTTTGTCTCGGGTATCATCGACCACAGCAGATGTGTCAGCACATCTTTCTCCAAGAATGGGCGGTGGTGCGTCATCGCCACCAGCTCGATGGGGTGGGTGTGCAACGAGGCCTTGTATGGCGACCCCTTGGCTGTAAGGTAGTCGTGCACACTTAGGTGCGACGGCAGTTCCGATGTGGGCTTCACCACGCTGTCGGCCACTATCTCATAGTGGGCACAGTCCTCCGTGATGCGTATCACCGAGCCGTTCTCCATTGGCTTCCGTGCCAAGTCGCGCATCCTGCGGTTGGTCCCCTTGCAGTAGAAGTAGCAGCCTTTCAGATGCGCCAGCGTAGTGCCAATCTCAATGGGCTTGCTTATGGCATGCATCCGCATGATGGCTGTGTCGATATGGTCGGTGATGTTGATGACTATATTGCCGCCGTTACGTTCCGCCCAACCCTTCTGCCACAGGTGGCCTGCCACCTCCGCCACCTGCTCTATCTCCCGCTGTAGCAGGGGTCTATTGTCTAGTATGCTTTCCATATTCTTCGATGTTTTCTCCATATCTTTCTTTTGCTATCTCTGCAAGCGACTTGCCACGCGTATTTGGGCAGCCCAATAGGCCTACTACCAGTGCTATCAGCAGCAACCCTATCATGCAGTAGGCCGCCACCGTAAAGCCTTCGCCGTTCTCACCGTAGATGAAGGTGAACACCAGTCCCCACAATGCCGAAAATCCGCGTACCACAAAGAACATCAACCCTTGTGCCCCTGCACGAAATTTGGCGGGAAACAGCTCAGTCCCCCATAGGGCGTAGAATATCTGCACCGACAGGCCTCCTTCAATGCCCCATAGAATGGTGAAGAGCCACAGCCCCACCATCCCATTCACACCCACCGCCACAATGATGACCCATGCGCTGATGGCCACCAGCAGCCCCAGTACATACAGCAGTTTATGGCTGGTCTTGTCGATAATCTTGGAGGTGATAAATGTCACACCTACTATGATGGCCCATTGTATGCAGTTCATCCAGTTGGCCTGTTCGTTGCTCACGCCGCCGGCTGTCTCATATATATGTGGCTGGAAGAAGCCCAGCACCGATGCCACCAGGTTCCACGCAAGGTATATTGTCGCCAGATATGCTGCGGTCTTCAGTGCTGTCCGGTTGGTGAATAGGGTGGCTATGGCGTGGCGCAGGCCGGTATTCTCGCCGTGTGCCTCAGCGCTCTTTCTACTGCTCGTCCATTCGCTGCTCTCTTCCAGCTTACGTTGCATGTTCCAAGCCACAAAGGCCACTACCAGCAGCGAGAAGAATACAATGCGCGAACTGAACACCTCCACCGCCACTCCCGTCAGGCTGTCGCCACATATCGCGTGCGCTAAGCCTTCTACCCAGCCATAGAGGTACCCGTCAGGGGCGAAAAACATGCCCAGCAACAAGATGATCATAGGTCCTATGCCCCACGACATCTGCGAGATGCATATATTCCTGCCACGATTGCCTACCTCCGAACTCTCCGAGATATAAGTCCACGAGGCCGGCACGCCTATGCCCACCGATATGCCTGTCACCAAGAAGCCGGCCAGCAGCATAGGGAAATTGACCGACAGCATCACCAGCATCACCCCAGCCATATACACCAGCAGGTTGTAGCTGTAGATAAACTTGCGCCCATACCTGTCGGCCAAAAAACCGCCCACTATGGCCCCTATGGCGGCACCCAGGCAGTTGGCACTGATAAAATTGAGCCACCCTAGGTGCACCTCGGTCAGCCCCAAATATCGCTGCCACAACGTCAACCCGCTGGCCCCAGCCACAATGGCTCCCGCATCCAGATAATTAGTCAACGATACCGCTATCGTACTTTTCAAACTTCCTTTGCTCATGGCTATTCTCTTTTTGAAGTGACATTCTTTTCATACTCTTGTACGGCGCTGATAAACTCCTCGCCCACTGGCACACCGTTCTTCCAGTTGAAGTAGTCGTACACCGCGCCGAAGGGCAGTGCCTTCATCTCTTCCATCAGTGCCAGCCGTTCAAAGCCCTGTCCGCCGGCCTCGTATTTGCGCAGGGTGTGCAAAGGCTCCAGCAGTGCCTGCAACAGGCATTTCTGTGTGGCGCGGGTGCCAATAAGGTAAGCCCCGATGCGGTTGATGGAGGCATCGAAATAGTCCAGCCCGATATGGGCACGGTGCAGTGCCTCGGCACGCACTATCTCTTTGAACAAGTCTAACGTCTGGTCGTTCATCAGTGTCACATGGTCTGAGTCCCACCGCGCAGGACGGCTCACATGCAGCATCAGCTCAGGCACGTACAGCAGCAGCGACGACACCATGTCGGCCACATTCTCCGTCGGCTCATAATGCCCTGTGTCGAGGGTATAGATGACCTTCCGCGTGGCGCAATAGCCGGCATAGAAGTCGTGCGACCCCACCGTGTAGCTCTCCAGCCCTATGCCGAACAGCTTTGCCTCCACGCAGCTCTTCATCCCCGGCAGCTCCTCGGCCAGTATCTCGTCGAGCGACTCTGCCAGCAGCTCGCGGTAGCGGCGACGTTCCACCGTCAGGTCTTTCAGCCCGTCGTGCACCCAGATGTTCATCATGCAGGGGTCGCCCTGTGCCCGTCCCATTGCGTCGGCGATGCGGCGACAACGCTTGGTGTGCTCTATCCAAAAGGCGCGTATGGCGGGGTCGGGGTTGGCCAGTGTCAGGTCGCCGCTCTTGGGGTGCCCAAACGAGGTGGAGTTGAAGTCGAGGCATAGGCCCATGCTCTTGGCCCACTCCATCCAGCTCTGAAAGTGTGCCACTTCCACCTGGTCGCGGTCCACCTTGCGGCCACCGAAGTCGCCGTATATCTCGTGCAGGTTCACCCGCTGTGTGCCTGCCAGCTGGCTGACCACAAATGCCAAGTCCTGCCGCACCTCGTCGAGGGTGCGTGCCCGTCCTGGGTAGTTGCCTGTGGTCTGTATGCCGCCCGAGAGGCCGGCGTTGCTCTCAAATCCCATCACATCGTCGGTCTGCCAGCAGTGTAGCGATATGGGGGTTCTCTCCAAGGTCTCGATGGCCTTGTCGGTGTCGATGCCTAGGGCGGCATAGCGCTCTTTGGCAAGGGCGTAGGCTTGGGTGATTTGGTGCTCTTTCATCTCTTTTTCTTTCTGGGGTTTCCTAGTATTGTTAGTAAGACTAGTATTGCTAGTGATACTAGTTGTATTGTATTCGTTTTTGTTGAATCTTCAGGTTTCCTATTGCTGTTGCCTCTGTGGGACCGGCCACTACGGGTATGCCCACAGCCTCTTCGGTCCAGCGGTTGAGCAGTCTGTTGGCAGCGCCCCCGCCGATGATGTGCAGCCGCTCTATCTCGAAGGGAGCCAGCTCACGCAGCATCGCCAGCACCTCGCCGTAGCGGTCGGCCAGGCTGTGGTATATGCAGCTCAGCATCTCGGCATTGTTTTGTGGCTGTGGCTCTCCCTCTTCGGCAAGTGCTTGGCGTATCTCGGCCTCCATGTTGGCGGGATTGGCAAAGCGTGGGTTGTCGGGATTGATGCGCCCCGTGTAGTCTTTGGCCTGCTCTGCCATGGCGGTCATCTCGTCGTAGCTGTATTCTCGTCCCTCCATCTTCCAGCCCTTGCGGCATTGCTCCACCAGCCACATGCCTGTGATGTTCTTCAGCAGGCGTATTGTCCCATTTGTGCCGCCCTCGTTGGTGAAGTTAAGCTCTGCCGCGCGTGAGGTGAGTAGCGGATTGTCGGCCATTATGCCCATCAGGCTCCATGTGCCTGAGCTGAGATAGGCATCATGGCTGCCGGCATCCATCACTGCTGCCACCGCCGAGGCTGTGTCGTGGCCTGCCACTGCCACCACTGGCACCTCCCCCAACCCTGTCTGCTCGGCGATGGTGGGCCTCAGTGTCCCCACCCTTGTCCCCGGTTGCACCAGTGGCAGCAACAGGTCGGTGCGCAGTCCCAGCCTATGCAGCAGCTGGCGGTCAAACTGGCGCGTAGTGGCATTCACCATCCCCGAGGTCGAGGCTACGGTATACTCGCATACCGCACATCCTGTGAGCATATACGATAGCAGGTCGGGCATAAACAGCAGCCGCTGTGCCTGAGCGTAGGCTGCGCTGCCCCCCTCCTTCATGGCGTAGAGCTGGAAGATGCTGTTGAAATCCATGGTCTGTATGCCCGTCGAGGCGTACAGCGCCTCGCGCGGAATAGTCTCAAACACCCTCTCGGGGACACCCGCCGTGAAAGGGTCCCTGTAGGCTCGGGGCAGCGACAACAGTGTGCCGTCCTCGGCCAGCAGCCCGAAGTCCACCCCCCAAGTGTCGATGCCGATAGAGGCCAGCTCCACCCCCCGCTGTCCCAGCTCGGTGAGGCAGCGAACGATATGCTCGTAGATAGAATACACATTCCAATAGTATGCCCCGCCCAGCTCCATCATCTGGTTGGGGAAGCGATACACCTCCTCCATTTCAAAACAGTCGCCGCTGGCGGTGCCCAGCATAGCCCTGCCGCTGGTGGCACCGCAGTCAAAGGCTAGAAAATGGTATGTGTCAGATTGCATTGAAATTGTAAATTGATAGTTGGGAGTTGCTTATTACTTAAATAACCAAAGAAACTGCAAAGATATGAAAAAAAAACCATTCGACAAAAAAATACTTAACTACACTTGATAGTCAGTCTCTTGCTACGTCTATACTAGTTCCACCTTCCTCTCGATTCCTGTGCTATTTCGCCCAATACACCTTTCCCCCACCAGCCCTGCCAGCCGCAGGGTGGGAGGGAAGAGCGTAGGCAGGGCGGCGGGCTGTCGGGCGGTGAAGCTACCGGGGTTGTAATTGTAAAAAAAATGAAACATAGAGTAAAAAAACACTGAAATAGAAAAAAAATGCTACCTTTGCAGTTGAAATAATTAACATCAAATTGTATTAACTATGAAAAAAACAAGGTGTTACGTTATTGCTTTTTCCACCGCGCTCTTTGCCACACTATTCTTTTGTGTATTGTTGGAAGGGTGTTCTTCTGTAACAAAAATGGGGGGTGGAGTTCTTTACGAAGAACAAAAGTCAATAGAGTATTCTCACGAATGGATTGACTTGCATGTGAAAAACTACAAGTTTAAAGGCCATAGCCTACGTTATTCTTACCCCACCAGTAGGCTTATCTGCCACAATACTGGCGACTCTACATGCTCCGTGGCATTTATTACCCCTAATTGCAGACTGTTGGTGAATAGGGATTCTGTTATTTACATCAATGATGATTATCAAGAAATAGCTGTTTATTCAAGTGACGATATTGTTAGGACAGTTGTTGATACCTTTTCTTATTACGGTCTGTTGGTCGGAAGTAGGCTACAACAAGTGTCTATGTTAGGTCTGTATTCTCCACTTATTGATTATCTTTATCCAATAAGAATAGATACAGGCAATGTGGCACATAGCCATAATGACTTAGTGGTCATGGGATATAAAGATGCAAAGTATTGTACGGCAAATCAGTGTTATATCATGGAGGACACGTGTGGGTTTGTTTTTAATACCAGAACCGGGAAGTTTAAATATGTGGAAGAGATTTCTTCAGACAACCGATATATGCGTAGGCGTCAATCTATTAAGTCAGTTCGTTACGATTGTAGAGAGCAGTTGATTGATAGTTTGTTTAATATCTATTCGACCCATTACTCTGTTTATTCCAAACAGATACATGATAGCATGTATTTAATGAGTGTGCCGCAGGGATATGTTTCAGACACTTTATCGAAACAAGTTGAAGAGTATCCAATCGTAAATATTGCAACGGGAGACACATCTGACCTAGTCAAAATAGGTGGATGGCGATTATTGTTGTTGTGGACTTCAAGGACAGATTATCGGCAGTGCGTTAGATTGCTCAGGTCGGTTCCAGATAGTATTCAATGTGTATTGTTGAATGTAACAACGGATAATAAAGAATATCTCATGAGAGAATTGTCTGGAGTAAGGATTCTTTCAGAAACTTATTTCGCCAAAGGTTTGACAAGGTATTTAGATATTGATGCAGGTTATTATCTAATTTCTCCAGAAGGTGTTGTCCTATTTCGTTCTAATAATGAGTGGGGAAAAAAAACATTGCTGTATAATTGTTCCATTTTTAAATAATGGCTCTAGTTTGATAAAAGACTGATTTTTTACAGCCTCGAAGAGGCTGAATCTCAATAACCCCGCACAAACGGGAATGGGGTCGCGACCGAAAGGGCGCAACCCCATTCCCGTGCAGTGTGGGGTCAATGAAACCCCTACTATTCTGCGTCTCGAAGAGACGCGACATTGGGACATGTTGGCAAAAATCAGTCATACTTTA
>JAFRRK010000047.1 GCA_017428115.1 Bacteroidales bacterium
ACGTATAGCGGAACTCAAACAGAAGTTGGAATCCAAGGAGGAAACAAAGATTGTCGAAAAGAAAGTGTACGTTTGGTGGCCGCTGTGGGTGGCGATAGGCCTTATCGTCACCGCTGTTGCCGCTGTGGTGGTCTTTGAAAAGGTGATGGACAAACTGGAGAAAGAAGAGGGGTATTAACATAATGACCGTTTCGCCATCCTTAAGTCCCATTTTGTAGGTTCGCCCTTGCAAGGTGGGACTTTCTTTCTTTTATTTATTTTCTTTCTTATAGGGTAAGGATTATAAGGAAGGGATTTTCTTTCTTTGTTTTCTTTTCGTTCTTTGGAATAACAAAACCGTAACACAACTATAACAAATCTTATCAAATATAACAAATCTTATCAAAATCGTAACACTTGTTATAGTTATATGACTAAATAATAGAAAATCAGTGTTTTTGACCAAACAAACCACCGAAACACCCCGGTAAACGTGGATTTTAGCCCAAATAAGCCACGTTCTCACCCTGCTACCATCTACACCACCACCCACCCAATTTTAGCCCAATACAGCCCAAATCAGCCATAACAGCCTCAAAATCAAATCACAATTCATACAATATACAGAATATCAGTATTTTATGCCGAAAATTCCCAAAAACACACAGAAAATTATAGCAAATTGCAGACTATCAGAGAGTTATAAAATAATATTTAACATTATTTAACAATCTCTACAACCTACACCATACCAAAGTTTTAGCCCTCAAAAATTGCGTAAGATGCTGATACAGAATAAAATAAATTTTGCCATATCAAAAATAATTCATAGTTTTGCAACAAATAAAATTAAAAAATTGATAACAAATTAAAGATTAACAAGTTATGAAAATCACAGATGACAAAAAAGACATCAAGGTTGAGGTTAAGACCTCGCTGGGTTCGACAAAATACGAAGTATCATTTCACGAAATGGCTGCAATGATTGGTCAATTCCAAGCGCAGCACGATATGACAAATGAGCAGTTCATCAAGACGTTCATCGGTACTACTAACTAATAATATATAATGTATATGCAACAGTACGCCACGTTCGCAGAACTCGCCACCCACTTTGGGTTGTATCAGTACACAAGGCCAGTGAGTGCCATCCCTGCTTGGGAAGAGAGGTATATCAAACGCATCGAGCGTATGTTCAATGCAGTCCACAAGATAATGATACCGATTTGGGATGACGAATGGGAGTCGTTTATCATCGAGCGCCCAACACCCAGCGGTTTCTCGCTTCGCCGTCTGCTCTGGTCAGAGGGTGATACTTGGGTCTTTGGTGATGAGGATGGCAGGGAGTATGCCACCTCAACCAGCCTCACCGAGATAATGAGCAAAATCAAGAAATGGTCTAACGCTAAATTCATCAAGAAATGACACAGAGAGAATTTGACATCATCAACGCCATCAACGTCGAGGGCCTCGATAACTCCGATTGGGGAGTAGCAAAAGATGGCCTCACCACAGAGTTTTACCTCGGGAACGACGAGCCGGTAGAGGAACTGCCCAGCCATATCTATATCTGGGGAGACAATTCGACCACCTATTGTAACGCTATGCACGACCTGCTTAACATCAAGTACGATAAAAAGTACTATACCGACGATTGTGGCGGTTTCCTCTGCCTCTTCTGGCTCGACCCTCAAACCCTCTAAACCACACCGCAATGATACGGATAGTGAACGCAAAAGAAAAGGAACTGTCCTCACTACTGCGAGAGTTCAAGCAGGAAATGGAACAGAAGCGTATGCTCGGTAAGGTGCTTCTTTCGACATTCTCCCTCAAAGATATGGAAAATGGTTCTCGCAAGCACAAGGAATGGGAAGCCACCGATGCGAGGTATCAGCAGCACCTACAACGCTGTGAGCAGTTGAAGTCGATGATTGACCAGCTCCAGTACACTTGATAACCTGGTGTGTGGGTGCAAGGCCCATCGCGGTTCAACTCCGCACACACCACCAAGCAATCGATTGAACGGCGGACGAATTTCGTAATCAGTTCCTTTGAAGATTACCGCCTTAACAAAAACTTGAAAGAGAACGAGGCAATCTGAGCCATACCCAGGCGTCGAGACGTAGACGTTACCCTCGCTGGCAGCCGGAAGTAGACGGCAAGTGATGCGACCACTGAAAAGCTGGCTGCTGGAATAGACAGCATTTTTATTCACCCTTAAACGTAATTCAAAATGGAAAAAGTAACCGTTGTGTTCCACGACGATGACATTCGTTGCACCGTCATTCTCCCGAACGGAGAGGAAAAGGATTTCATTCAAGTATCGGCTATGCTGAACTACTGCGCCGAGAACAATCTCGAACCAGTGCTGGGAAAGGGGGTAGCGTAATGCAGTCTGATGTCAATGGCTGTTCCACCTGCCCAGCGGGTGAAGAGAGGTACGAAGAATACACCTCCAGCAAAGGCAAGAAACTGGTTCAGTACGACTACCGCCACAAAGATGGCCAGCTGTTCAGTTGCGTAAAACCCACACTCCACGAGTGTAGGAAAGCGAGAAACGAATGGCTCTTGGCAGTTGACCCAGATGCCACCCTCTACGTCTTGTAAGTATCACCCTAAAACGCATAGCAATGAATAACGATACGCTGCTTATGGTAGATGGCACCTCGAAGCAGGTCGCCCCAAAGAATGGAACAGATTACAGCCTCGATGAGCTTCAAGGGTTCGTCGATGGCCTTATATAGATTGTTTCATCGCCCAATGGCGAACAGATAATGGTTCTCAACGAAGAGGGCCTGCTGCTCGACCTCGAAATCAATCACGAAGCATCAATGCTCTATCACGAATGGGGCTACAGAGACGGATTGATTGTCGGCAATGTTCTGGTGACAGCATCAGAGAAAGTAAAGTAAAACCTCAAAAAACGAATAAGAATGAGTACGTTCAACATCTACGAAGAAATCACCAACCGCATACTCGCGGAAATGGAAAAGGGCATTATTCCTTGGCAAAAGCCTTGGACTTGCTCAAACGGCGCCGTCTCGCACACGACTGGCAGACCATACAGTCTGCTCAATCAGATGTTGCTGATGATGGATGAGCCGGAAGAGAACACGACTGACGAGATACCAGTCAAAGAGTATCTCACCTTTAACCAAATCAAGGCCGCTGGTGGTAGCATCAAGAAAGGCGAGAAGAGTAAGTTCGTTGTCTTTTGGAAGATGTACGAAAAGGAGAGTGTGAATGATGATGGCACCTTGGCCACAGAGGTCATTCCCCTACTTCGATACTACCACGTATTTGAGGTAGGGCAATGCGAGGGCATCAACCGCAAGTGGGCCGGCACGGCACGTCCGAAACTCGACCCGGTAGAGGAAGCGGAGCAGATCGTTACCACCTACTTTGGTCGCGAGACTTGTAAGCTCCATATACACGAAACTAACCGCGCTTACTACTCTCCCTCATCCGACCTTGTAAACGTTCCTAAAATGAGCCAATATGATGCTTCTGCGGCCTATTATAGCACCCTCTTCCACGAAATGACACACTCAACTGGTCATAAGACACGCCTCGACCGCTTCATTACTGGCAGCACGTTCTTTGGCTCCGAGGTGTACAGCAAAGAGGAACTGGTGGCAGAACTTGGCTCTGCGTTCCTACTCAATCGGGCGCGTATCGACTGCCAAAAGGCGTTCCGTAACTCTGTGGCATATCTGCAGGGCTGGAGTAAGGCCCTCAAAGGAGATAGAAACTTGTTTGTATCGGCGGCCAGCAAAGCAGAGGCTGCTGTTAATTATATCATCAACGGAAAGGAGGCAACCAATGAGTAGTTTTGTGATTGACAAAGTTGAGTATATCAAGTGTGCCGGGCTTATTGCTGGTTTGCTACAAAAAGACAGATGGGCTTGCGGCGAAAAAGAGATATACAATAGGTTTTCTCGTTTCTTTGAACTGAACGCCAAGAGTGTTCAAGAACAGTATGGCGAAGAGCAATGCGATACAGATAGCAATGATTATCTCGAACAGTTCAACCGGTGCAAAGTCCTCGCACTCGAGTACTCGCGCCGAAAAGACGGAAAAGACCCTCAGCTTCTCATCAAGGGTATTCAGAACTTTATGAGGAGTGCGCTCTATCTGACAGAGAATGATGAAGCCAGTGGTGAAATGGCTCGTGATTTCACGTTCTACCTCGGACGTATGATTGAACACTATATCTATCCCCAAATCGAACTCCATTGGTGGGGCGAAGTCGATCTGAATAGTCTAACACCAAAACCCAAGGAACAATGAACACGAAAGACACAATACTACTCAATCTCGGTATTGGTACAGCCGATGATATGTGGGACACCATCATCACAAACTTTGATGTAGAACTGGAAGATGCGGACATCGAAGAAACAATACAAGACCACTCCAGCAACCTTGGCGAAGTTGGCAACGCTCTAATAGAGTGCCTCTATAATATGGTGGCAGACAAAGGTTTTGAGGAGTATGGGTTGAAACGTCAAAAGTTCACGCATTATCTCAATATGCAGGACAGCCATATCTATTACGATGGCGAAGAAATCCATAGCACGGATGACCTTGAACGTCTATCGGAAGAGCAGCAGGAAGATGGCGCCCCAGAGGATAACCCCACAGAGGTCAATAGAACCTACCTCGAAGAAAACGATTTCAAATGCACCGAAAACGACAACGATTGGGAACTGGAGAGTTATACTGATGGCGGTGGTGATATGATTATCACGCTCGAAGAATTAACCAAGGAGGCCCTCGTTGAGTATCTTGAAAACTTTGATGTGAATGAAGAAACCTCGATATGGTGGCCGGACGGGAAACCTGGTCGAGGTGTTCCTTTCGACAATATCAAAGACCTCTACGACGACATAGAGGACTGGAGAAAATGGGCGTTAAAGATAGCCAAACGTATGCCATACTAATACCTATGATAATGACACCGAGACAGAAGCAAGCAATGGATGCCTCTCCCAACTATCGAGAGTTCATCGAGAGCGGCGACAGTATGAAAGCTGCTCGGCTCATCAGTATGGCGTATCTGCTATCCAGCATATCAAACGCCTACTTTGAAGAGTCTGTAGAGTTGATGGAAAAGCACAACCTCGTTCACAAGAAGATAAAGACCACCAGCAACAATCTAACGCAGTCTTTTGACGCTTTCGACAAATGCGTTTCCCAACTCATCGACACAAAAGAAGCAAAGAACCACCTCTGTAATGACTATGACTATTTCAGAAGTGTCTGCGACAAATTTATGAACCTTAACGAAGAACAAAAATGACACAGTTTGAACACTTTATCAAGGCGTACCTTGATGAAAGGGCAGCAAACGACCCCTTGTTTGCCAAGTCGTATGCAAACGAAAAGAAGAGCATCGAAGAGTGCTGCAAGTACATAATGGGCGAAGCCTGCCACAACGCCATTAGCGTTGATGGTGGCAAAGCGGATGGTATGACCAACGAAGAGGTCTTTGGTCTCGCAGTCCACTACTACGATGAAGCCGACATCAAGATTAGGCCCATATCGGGTAGATGTGATGTCGCTATGACTGGAGTCAATGTGAACTATGAGCCAACCGCCGAGGAAATCGAGGAAGCCCGCAAAGCAGCCCTCAAACGTCTGGAGGAAGAGGCTTATCAGAAACTCCACACACCCAAGAAAGCCAAGCCGGTTGTCGAGCAGCCAGCCACAGCAGTACAGACATCATTGTTCGATTAAACAGCCGAGACTATGAACAGCGTAACATTCAATACAGACGAGCAAGTTCAGATGCTACTGGATAGGTTTGATGAGGTGTCGAACAAAGACAATACGGCAATCGTTCCCCTCTCGACATCGATACAATTCAAGTGCAAGTGTGGATGCGAAAAGGTACAACACTTTGCTGGCCCATTCCAAAAAAAGCACGAAAGGTACTTTGTTGAGCTTTGCCCAGAGCACGAACTTGACATTGAAACAATATCAAAAGTGAAGTAATATGAAACCGCGTAACCAGCGAGAAAGAGAGTGTGTAAGGCTTTCTGACAAACTGCCATATCTGACAGAGGCGCAGGAAGCCTACGCTTTCGAGCATTGCTTCGAGCACCAGGCAGCACCTCGGAGCAAAAAGCATCATACGTTCTACTGCCTCGATTGTGGTGCGGAGTTCACGGATGATAGCAGCAGAAAGACAGCCATCTGTCCCAACTGCCACCACAAACTAACCAAGGATGGCGTAAGACATAAACGTGCAGACAAACAGACTTTCCAAGTCATAGCCACCACTGGTGGATATCAAGTAGTCCGCACATACTACGTCAAGAAAGTAACCCAGCAGGGTAAGCCCTGCAAGTTGGAGATAAACGAGTGCATCAGACGCTTTATGAAGCCGGGGTTAAAGGATATAGTGATTGCTCTGTCAAGGGTTGCTATGCACTACTACGATGACCTCTTTGACTACGACAGCGAAATGTCTATCAAGACAGAGAATATCTACTACCGCTCATACGACATCTGGGCCACGATCGTTTACCCTCGCCAGTCAGTTCTACCGATGCTCAAACGCAACGGCTACAGCGACTGGCTGAAAAAGAACACTCAATTCAGCACAACGTTCCACAGACTTATGGAAAACTCGCAATACGAAACCATAGCAAAGGCTGGACGCTACGACCTATGGAAAAACCTCAAATGGGATTTCATCAAAGACCACTGGCCACAAGTCAAGATGGTTATGCGCCACAACTACTATCCCGAAGATTATGAGGTATGGGTTGATACGGTGAGTATGGCAGACCGCCTCGGTTACGACACCCATTCCCCCAAGTATATCTGCCCAGACAATCTGCATCGTCTGCACGACCAACTTGTCCGCAAGCAGAACGAGAGAAACAGAGAGGATGAGATTGCGCTGCATAAGAAAGACGAAAAGAAGTTCCTCAGAACCCACAAGCAATGGCTCGGTATCTGCATTGTTGCCGATAACATCACCATCAAGCCACTACAGAACTACGCAGAGTTCTACGACGAGGGTAAGATAATGCACCATTGTGTGGAAACCTATTTCGGACGTTCCGGCAGTCTAATATTGAGTGCGAAACAAGGCGATAAAAGACTGGCCACTATCGAATTGAGCACGAAAGATTTTCACATCGTTCAATGTCGCTCCAAGTGCAACGAAAAGCCCAAACAATACGACCAGATATGTGGCATAATCAATGACAATATAAGCCTCTTTAAGCACCCAAACCAACGCCACAAATCAATCTACACCCCCAGCCTTATTTAGCTCCTCTACGCGCCTTTTTAACGCCTCTATTTGGGCGTTCAATTCATTCACATCATTCTTATTCGTGGATGCACTATCAACGTTATCCCAAACGTCCATAGCTGCATCCTTTTTCTTTTGACTAATACTGATATATGGCTGCATAGCCCTTATACTGGAGTGGCCAGTATAGCCAATCACTTGTGTCGCCGTGAGGCCCATATCGAGGGAGTTCACCACGAATGATTTTCTGCCGACGTGTGATGTGAGCAGCTGCCACTTTGGTACCACGATTTCCTCTCGCCGATGGTTTCTGTAGTCCACCTTGCGTACCGGCTCATCTATGCCAGCCATCTTGCCAATATCTCGGAGGTATCTGTTCAGCACAGTTCCGTGTATTGGTGGGAAGAGTGTCGCAGTAGGATAGTCTGCATATTTCTCCACAATGGCCAAGGCGAACTTGTTGAGTTTATTGTCGAGAGAGGCGCCAGTCTTTTGTGTAACGATATGGATGCAGCCATTCTGAATGTCGGTCTTGTGCAGACGTTGCACGTCGGAACAGCGAAGCCCTGTGAAGCACTGGAATAGAAAAAAGTCTCTCGCTATGGCAATGGTGCCATCCAGTTCCAACTGCTGGATGGATTGAATTTCGTCCATCGTCAGAAAGACCACCAGCTTCTCTTTGGTGTCTACGGATTTCAGTTCAAGTCGGTATCGGTCAAAGTCGCTATCACAGTACCCTTGACGGAAGCACCATATCAGAAACCAATGCGCCCTCACATAGAGAACGCGGACAGATTGGTTATTGAGACCCCTGCCGACATTGTAGTCCACGAAGCGGCGCATCCAGTCGCTGGTAGCCATATCGGATAGTGTCAAGTGTGGATCGTACTCGTCGATGACGTGCATCGTTGAATTGAGTTGCCCAATAGTACCCTCGGAGTAGTCTTTCTGTTTGGCCTCTTTTCTCACAAACTCCAGCCACGTCTCTTTGAACATTTTAGGCTTTTCCTGCGACTTTGACGGTTTCCCCTTACACTCATTCACCACCTCTGTCAAACTCACGTCCACAGCCTTTATTTCGCCCCTCACAACCTTTTGAGCCTCCCACTCCAACCTATCATCTATATTATGTAGCAGTCGGAGCAGTTCTTTCTGTTTCGGATGGCAGTCCTTTCGATGAAAGCCACGTCCACCATACTCGCCATTCAAGGCAGCAAATTCGGGTTTGGTCATAGCCACCCCCAGAGAGGTCAGCAGTCGGCGACCCATAAACGACACCGAGACACGGACCGGGAACAGTCCTTGTTTGTTCGGGCGATTGTCTGCATATAGTTTAATCTTCATATTACGCACACTTTTACACACAGTATTTATGACAACTTATGATACCCTATGACCACTACCAGTTGGCATAACTCTGTGGAATAATAACGTATGACTACTTACGATATTGTGTGCATTGAAACTAGCAAATTCTAATCTTCCGCACGGTAAAGCAGATGCCAACGTCCACTGGTGCGATATACATTGTTCTTATGTATACTCGTCTGCGTGGGCTTCGGCATTGCTTATCCTCGGAAGATGGGCATGCTAGAGCCCCGTGTGCGGGATAAGCAATGAGCTAGATACCCGCGCTTCTTTTTTTATGTTCCCTTGGTTAGCTAACTTTTTTGGTGTAGGTATCCGCCAGCAACGAAAACTCTAACAACACATGATGAAAGAGCATTTCAAGAAGGAGTACGACGCTCCTATGGTAGAACTGATTGAGGCCCGTGTCGAAAAGGGCTTCCAATCGAGTGGCAGCATCGCCCCAGAGCCGCAGACCGCAGGCTCGACCGAGGGCCTGACCGAAGGCGGCAGCTACACGGGTAACGATTTCGACTAAACAAAGAAAGGAGATGAAAATGAAGAAAAGTCTAGTATCTCTAGTAACGCTAGTCTCTCTAGTAGGGCTAGTAAGTTTGACCTCCTGCAAGAAGGAGGAGTCTCTGGGCAACGGCACGCAGTTCCGTGCCACGATGGAGGGCTGCACCGCGCAGGACGGCAAGACTGCCCTTGACATTAGCGGCACTGCCCTTAACTGGGTAAGCGGCGACCAGATTGCCGTCTACGGCACTAGCGGTTGCGGCATCTACAGGGCCACCCTACAGACCCCCGCAACCTCCACCGACTTCGACAACGTGAGCGGCGAGACGGGCGACGGCCCCTTCCGTGCCTTCTACCCCACCACGCTGACCACCGACGGTGTGAACGTCACCCTCCCCGCCACGCAGACCTACGTGGAGGGCTCTATCAACGAGTTCCCCATGTATGCCGAGAGCAGCAACAACGAACTTGCTTTCAAGAACCTCTGCGGTGTGCTAAAACTGCACCTCACTAAGGCTAACACCAGCATCAGCAGCATTGAGGTGGTCGCCAACTCGGAGGTGAACGGCACCTTCAGCGTCAGCCTCAATGGCGGTATCCCGGAGTTGACCTACGTGTCGGGCGGCACGAACAGTGTGGTGCTGAACTGCACCACGGCTCAGGACATCAGCGAGGGGGTGGACTTCTACATCACCCTGCCCGCCACATTCGACTCAGTCAAGAGCATCACGCTGACTGCCGACAACGACTTTGTCTGCACCAAGAAAGTGAAAAACACTTCACAGATTAACATTTCGCGCAGCCAGTACACCCTCGTCACGCTTGGAGAGAACGACCTTGAGTTCCGTGCCATTGGCTCAAAGGGTGGATTGTTCACTATTAATGCTGACGGCGACCAGGTGTGGTTCTCACAGGGCAACCTGCAGTACCAGGCAAGCACTAACACGTGGCGGTTTGCCCTAAACCAGTATGACTATGTAGGCAACGACAATGAGAATATCAGTGCTACTTATAGTGGCTGGATAGACCTCTTTGGCTGGGGAACGGGCAGCAACCCCACGCTTTCTTCTACCTACTATGCCTACTACGGCACCTTCACTGACTGGGGCAGCAACACCATCAGCAATGGCGGCAACACTGCCAACAGCGGCTGGCGTACGCTCTCCCAAGTAGAGTGGAACTACCTGCTTTACACCCGTGCCAATGCCTCTTCCAAAATGGGTGGTGGCAGCGTGAACGGGGTACACGGCGAAATTGTCCTGCCCGACAGCTGGACACTGCCCGCAGGTCTCACCTTCACCGCTGGACAGAACGGCTGGCAAAACAGTTATACCCTTGCCCAGTGGGCACTGATGGAGGCTGCCGGGGCGGTGTTCCTGCCTACGGCGGGCTACCGCTACGGCACAAGTGTCTACGATGTGGGCAACACCGGCATCTACTGGCCGTCCACGCCCTGGGATGAGTTCTTCGCGTACCACCTGGACATCAGCAGCTACGGTCTCGGTATCGACGTGACCAACGCCTATCACAGCTTTGGGTTTGCGGTGCGCCCTGTTCGGGATAACAATTAATTGTAAGGTCATGAGCATAAGACGTAAAATACATATCTATGTGTTATCTGTGGTCTTGTCGTTTCTTGGGTTGCAGTCTTGCGATAAGTGCGAGTGCGAGCCCTGTGATAACAATCGAGTTGATACGATGCCCGAATCCGCATTGACAGTAACTTACAGCACAACGAAGGATTTGATTGACGGAGTGTCGCCCGTTGTAAGGCTGCGCGTGAACGGCGTGGAGACCCAGCAGACACTGAGCCTGACCGACTTTGCCGAAGCAGACAGCACATGGATGGAGTATGTACAGAGGATTCCTGTTGAAGGCGACTCAAACCGGCTGGAGATGGTGATTACATACGTTAAGAACGACAGTCTCCCCACAAAAGGAAGCTTCACTCTTGGCCGCAAAATAACAGCACAATGTAGAGGCATAAAAACAAACCAGTCCTCCACCGCTGTGAATGGCGTGGGACAGCAGTCCTATGCTGCCGCACTGGATGTCATTGCAGCAAGTGGGAAGGACAGCCTTGTGCTTAGCCAGGACAGGAGAGGCGTGACAATCGACGCGTTTGTTCAATGATAACAATTAGATAAAAAACGTATCTGATCAAACTCTCGAATGAGTTGAAAAAAGGAAAGGCTGGCATTTTGCGATGTCAGCCTTTTTTATTGTCAGGTAATCCGATGTGTCGGATTTGCAATCATGAGCGGTCGAAAGATTTGTGAGGTACCGAGGATACGCTGTCTCGAATCTTATAGCGATGGGCGTATTTCGAGGTATCACCACCGGATAGGAATATGCCCAGTACCATGATGTAGTCTGACATCTCTATGCGGAACGTGAACTTGGCCTCCGAATAACCCATTCCATTTCTGCGTTTGTATATCATTATCATTACCGCAGTGATAAGTGTCATATACAAGATGATG
>JAFRRK010000048.1 GCA_017428115.1 Bacteroidales bacterium
AAAAGTACAGGGAGAATGCGTCAAGGCCCGCTTCCGAGAGAATCCCGATGAGGAAGAAGTATCAGGTGCCAAGGCTCCCCAACGGCGAGACTCGGGCGGAGCTGCTGCACCGCAGTCGATACCTGCTCTACAAGTCGCCAGGTGATTTGACTGTATCGCAGAGACAGAGAGCCCGCCTGCTGTTTTCTTGCTTCCCCGGCCTTGAGGATGCCTACATCCTGTACATCCGTTTCAGGGAATGGTACTCGCCCGACCCTTCAGGCGGAAAAGACTTCAAGGACCGGCAACTCTCACTCTGGATCAAACATGCCAGGGAACACAAGCAGAAACCATTCGACGACTTCTGCTCAATGATTGAGAACAACCGCGAGTACAACGTAAACTATTTCGACGGATACCGCACAAATGCCATCGCGGAAAGCACCAACGCCAAAATCCAACTCGCAACAATAAAGAACCGCGGCTCCCGTGACCTGGATTTCTTCCTCTATCGTATCGCTAATTTCTTATAGCTTTTCACATCAAAATTAAATTAACCCGAATTTCGTGATGCTTTTGGGGTCAAAAATCACTCCATCTCATCGAGAGAATCTCTAATGGGAAAAAAAGAGCGTTTAGTACTTCCCAAAAAATTACGACATTTTACGGTATTTGAATACAGTTCTCTAATATAAGCATAGTTATTATTGTTAAGTTTCGATGCTATTAATCCTATAATACAATGAGTATCCATCCCTGAACAATTAGGGTTATACTCATACAGTGGATTTGTATTATACATTTTGTCTATTGATTCTACACAAGAATTGGTATTGATATAGTTAATTGCATTGTCAAGCATCGGGATTAGTTGTTTAATAATTTTACTAATATCTTGTATCGAGTGCACCGAGAATCTTTCTTTTTGATTAATTTGTAGTTTCCATTGCGTATCACTTGTATAAGTATTATTTAAAACGGACTCAAAACGAATAAATTGATAAAAGCCGTGTAGTTAAGGTTAAACCCATGTTTTTCACATATATTGTGAATAGCATCTATCTTTATCTCAACATAGGGTTGTATTTGTATATTTTCCAACCCCGACATATGTTCGAATGAAATTGAAGCAGAACCCATCAAGGTCTTTTTGTTCATCAAAAAATGCCCTTTACTTATCTTAAATCCATTAGTGGCAGCGAAAGGGGTCAGCCCAACTAACAGTTCATTCTTTACTTCGCTAAGTTTCATGCTTTTGCTATTAGGGATGTTATATTTTGCAATACTCGTCACTATTTCAAAGCCCTCTTGTCCTGCGGGGAGCAGAGGAAATAACGGCATTGCGAGGGCGGACGTTGGAAGCGCTTTTGCTTGCCGGCTTGCTTTTGGCAGGAGAGGCTGCCGGTTTGCTCTTGCTTGTGACCCTGCTTGCCGGCTTACCTGAAGGCTTTCCAGCCGTTCCAGATGTCTTGGGTACGGGCTTTGCCTCTGTCGCAACAGGCTGGGAGGGACTTTCGTAATCCGTGGGGGTGTAGTTGCCGCGATTGCGCTTGTAGTTGGTCATAGAGTTCACACGGCTGATGCGCGACGAGAGGTTATGCCCCCCGGTGGTCAGCAGGTCGGCGTATGTGATGATGAGCGACGAAGTCTTCATGTATCGTCCCGTGTTGCCCTTCAGGTTGGCGGCAAACCAATTCTTCACATCCTTCAAGTCCATCCCCAAGAGGTCGAGATTATTCTTGCCCACCCCGCGCATCAACTGGTTCACTTTCCGCCCGCGCAGAAAGGTGTTGTAGCTCTCGCGGTCGTGGATTTTCACCCCGCGGGGATAGGAGAGGTATCGTGCCAACTGCTTGAACTGCTCTTCGCTGAGGCTGCCCAACATATCTTTGACCTCTTGTATATTCCGGCTAATACCTGCCTTTGTGTCGCGGTGCACATTACGATAGATAGCATCTATATTCTCCTCCGAGTAAGAGATGTTGTGCTTCTGTTCGTTCTCACGCAGTTGCTTGTCGATGTGCTCCTTCTGAAAGTCTCTGAAACTGCGTTGTGACAGGCTGTCGGCCAGCAAACCAACCTCCTCATCACTCAACTGTCGAATCTTATCAAGCAACTCCACCGTGGGCTTGTACAGCAAGAAAGGCTTGTTCTTCGGGAACGAGGCGTAGGTGTTGCCCGAGTAGCTGATGTTGTTGTCGATAAACAGCTGGTACAACGCCGTGTACTGCACCACCCGCGCCAAGTCGGTGTTACCAAGTGTGGCGAAATATTGGTAGGCCTGGCTCTCGTAGCGATAGCCTATCGACTGGCTGCGCTCCTGTGAGTTGAAGTAGCTCACCGGCAGTGAGCCTGTACGGCCCAAGGTGTAAATGGTGTAACCTTCACGGTCGATGGCATACATTGCTCCGGCGGTGTTCCAATTGTATACCAGTTCGTTCAGTCCCAGTTTCTTGAACAACGGCTTGTCGAAAGGATAGTAGCCCGGCTCTGGGTAGCGGTAATAACCCTCCTTGATGGTGCCGCGTTCCGACCAGTCCTTCAACAGCACGTCGGTGATAGTCATCAGGTCGCCAAACTCGGTGTTCTCCAGCTCGCGACTCAGGTAGGTGGGACACCAGTCGCGTCCGTTGTTCATCTTGCCAGCCATCAGGTCGTTGATGTCCAGGCTTTGCGACAGCTCTTTCTCGGTGGTCGAGGCCAGCAGCAGGATGCTCTCTATCTGCAACGGTGGCAGCTCATTCAGCGGCGATTGGCGTTCACGGCCAATAATTACCAGCGTACTGCTGTCGGCCAAGGCTCCCAGTATCAGGTCGGCATCCAGTGTGAATTGACGTATGTCGCCCACCTGTGCGGCAATGTCCTCATTCTTCGCCACCGCCCAGGCCACAAAACCCGGCTGCTGGCTGAAATAGACACCCCTTGCCTGCGCTGCAAAGAGGTCGCTGATGGTCATCACCTTGCTGGTGTCGTCGAGATGAATAAACCCCTCGCCTTCCTCCATAAACCAGGTGTTAAACTCGTTCAGCGTTATCTGGTAGTCGATGCTCTCCTTGGCGAAGTACCGTCGTATCTCCTCAGCGGGCAATGTCATCACAGTTGGTTTGTAATCACTGAAAAAGAGCTCCTTGTTCAGCCGCTTGAGCAGTCGGTCGCAGTTCTCCTGCGTGGCATTGCCCAGCAGGATAAGCATATCGGTCGTGTAGCCGTCGTAGCCGATTGAGTGCTTGCGTTGCTCTGTCTTGTAAGAGAACTGGGCAAAGATAGGCGCGATGGAATCTGTCTCGAAATGTGGAGGTAAGTCGCTCAGCAGAATCATGCGGCTGCTGTCTGAGAACGACGCCATCCCGACGGTCTGGTAATGGAAGCGGTACTTCTTGCGAAAGTCCTTGTAAATCGAATCTTCCATCCCCGCCGCCTCGCACCGGTCAATGTCCACATTCTGGTTCGGGATATACTCATAATCAAACAGCCGCGCACTCCCCCGCTTCACACTCTCCCCAACCCCCGTCCGCGACAGCAATGCAATCACCACCCCAATTGCCGCAATAGCAACCAGCCAGACGAGTGTTTTATGAGGTTTATTGATCATTCTAGATGTGTTCTATCTATTCGTTCTCATTGTCGCGTCCCTTCGGGACGCAACTAGTTCCCTTTATTCTGGACTATCACTGGGCTCTATCTGTTTCACATCCTCTATGTTTGTGTCAAGGGCGAGTTTGTCGGTGGCGTTGAGGGGACTGACAACGGGTTGGCCTGTACGCTGCTCTATCTCGCGGCGGGCGGAGCCTGCCACATTGCCGCCCTCAATGGCTATACTTCTACTTTCAGCAAACGACTCGGGTTGGCGACTACGTGAAATGGCTGTGGTGGTAACTTCCGCCAACATATTGAGCACAAACTCGAGGTTAGTCATATTATTTCTCAGATTCTCTTTCTTCAATCCTTTCACCTCTTTGTAGTCACGCACCGTGAGGCCGCTCCACGCGCGGGTCATCTCATTTGTCAGTATGGCGTAGTCTCTCTCTTGGTCAATACCACGGGCTTTCCATTCGTCGGTCAGCTCCTTGCGCATCTCTATCGATTGTAGCCGCTGGTTGGTCCATCCCTCGTTGTAGCCCTTGGCTCGGTAGAAATCGGCCCCCCGGACAATAGCCTTCTCTGGGTCGGCAATCTCGTCCAGCCGCTCGGTCCCCACCTGCGCCAACCACTGCTTGAATGGCTCTGCCTTGGGCGATGGGATAGATTGTATAATACGGAAGACCGCCTTGCTGTCAGCAGCAAGTGTCTTTCGCCGTTTCCCTGTTTCTGTCATCATTTCTACCTGGGGACAGTTTGTCCCCATGAACGCTGCAAGTTCCGGGTCACGCTTGCGCATCTTCTTTAGGTAATCAGTCGGATTTATAGAATCCGTCAACACCCCGACAACATCTACCACCGAGAAGTACCATTCCTCCTTTTCCCCATCCCAGTGGGTGCGAACCTTCTTGTCTTGAAATATCTGAACTTTTTCCATCTATCCATGTCGGCTTTATCTCTATTACTTTAATAATCATACCGATGCACTGCATTTTATGCATGATATAACTTTACAAAGATACAAAACTTCGGTAGAATGGCAAAACCTAATGCAGTATAAGCACATTCACAGACAGCACCACCACAACCAGCTGCAACACAAACATAACTGGCACCCCGTAGCGGAACTTCTTCTTTTGTGTCTTGTGGCGGAAGAGCTGCATCGCCAGCCATGCGCCCACGCTGCCGCCCAACGCCGCAAGCGCCAGCAACGTGGCCTCCGGCACCCGCCAACGTCCACGCCGAGCCTTCCACTTATCTAAGCCGAAGACTACAAACGTCAGCACATTCATCATCAAGAAGATATATATTAGCATGATTGCTTAAATGTTTTCGCTAAGCCGAATCCATACAAGCCCGATTGTTTGGTGAGATAAGAAAACTTCATATAATTAATAACGCCATATCGCGCACATTATTGTGTTCTTCATAAAGCATCCTTTATCTTGGTTCATCCGACAAACGAAAGTGCGAGAGTGTAGCGTGTTTCTTCCCGTTTTGGGTACACCTTGCCTCCTCTCTAGGAGCGAAGGCAGAGCGAAGGCAGAGTGGAAGCAGAGTGAGTGTCGACCGTCTATTATAGTTATACCAAAAAAGGGAAAAAACAGGGTGCCACTTTTGTGACAAAAAAGTGACACCCGATAACAATAACAATAACAAAAGGGAAATATACTTTAATTCCCTCGCGGGGGTGAAAAGTGTAGGAACGTTGTCTTGGAGAGGTCTAATGTGCCTCTTTTCCTAACTATGAATGTAAACCTTTATCTTCTCCATAAAGTAATAATAATACTCTCCTTACGTTATTGAGGTAGTTGAGATTTGCTCTTTTTTTGTTTGGGCTGTAACAAAAGGGTGCTGTTTTGCTACATACGATAAGACGATAATAAGTTAGTAAAGTGAAAGAACTAATACTGATACAGGGTGCTGGTCGCACCGAGGTAGAGCAGATATTGCGCCAAGTGGCGCAGCAGCTCGACCCCGAATCCTCCATCACTTCGCTCGGGCTCTTCGCCACCCGCCGTGGCGACATCTTTGCCGTTCGTCCCAGCCGCCTGTGCGAGGGGTGGGACTTCTCCGACCTCTGCCTCCACCTCAAGGCCGCCCTCGCCGACCATAGCGGCATCACCGCACAGGCGTGGCTTCAGCTCCCCAGCGACACCATGAACGGACTACCCGCCCACCAGATGCTCTGCATCGGTTTCGACCTACCCTCACCCGACGAACTGACCATCACCGACCCCGACGGCACCTGCTACGTATTCAACATCTACACCGACGAGGAAAGTGGTGAGGAATTCGTGCTGGCCGAGCTAGCCGGCACGGGCGACTACCACCCCCGTCCCAAACTCCAGCTGCAGCCTCTCTGCCACATCGCCGTGGGCGAACGACGCCCGTTCAAACGCCTCCGCCGCCTATACGAGACGATGTGGGAAAGTGACTCCGAGTGGATAGTGGGCCTCGTATCGATCCTTTCCATCGTCGCCTTCTTCGCCCTCATCATCGTTGCCATCTTGGGTGCCTGGGATTTTTCCGAGACCGTGTTGCCCTTCTCCATCCCCGACCGTGCACCGTTCATCTGCTTCCCCGCCGTCGGCCTCGTTCTCGCCCTGCTCAATGTGACGTTCAAAAAATGGAACTTCTGGGGACGTTTCGTCTACAGCACCATCGCCACAGCCATTGTGACGGGGCTGCTGATGGTCGCCGTTTTTTCCACCAACCGCCTCATACCCGCCGCCGACCCCGTCGTGGGGCAAGGCGTAGTCACTCGGCATATTGAGAACAAAGACTCTAACAACTACTACATCGACGTCACCGCCCCCGTCAAAGGCACCATCTACTTCCGCATGCATGGCGACGGCACCCTCCGCATCGGCGACACCGTCAAGCTCACCCTCCGTCGAGGCATCTTCGGCATGTATCATACCAAGAAGGTAGGCAGTTGAGCATTACCGCACCTCATTTCTACACAGTTCGGCAAGAAGGATGGCGCACGCCACCGAGGCATTGAGCGACTCGGCTGTGCCGCCCAGATTGGGAATTGTCACACGCCGAGTAACGCACTGTCGCACCTCGGGGGTGATACCGCGCGACTCATTGCCGATGACCAGCACAGCACCTTCTGTAGGAAGAGGTAGCGGCTGGCTTTCGCCCCAAATATTCTCCCCGTCGAGCATCGCGCCGTAGACCGTCATCCCACAGCTTTGCAGATAGTCCGGCAGAGAGGTGTATATGACCTCTGTGCGGAACAGGCCGCCCATCGTCGCCTGCACCACCTTGGGGTTGAAACACGATACTGTGCCTTCGGAACAGACAATGTGCCGCACCCCGAACCAATCGGCAGTGCGGATAATGGTGCCCATATTGCCGGGATCCTGCAAGTGGTCGATAGTCAGCACCAAACCGCCCTTTTGCGGCAGGTGTGCCGAGGGGCGTGGCAGGAGCATCCACACCTCGTTGGGAGTACGTAGGCTGCTCAGCCTTTCGAGTGCAGCATCATCAACTTCAATCACTTCCGTGTCTGGAGGTAAAATATCATGCTGTGAGAGCCACCAATTTGTTGCACATATCACCCTGATAGGGCATTTTGCAGCCAACACCTCGTCGCACATTTTCACCCCTTCCACAACAAATACAGACTCTTCTTCACATGCCTTTTGCTGCTTATACACAGCAAGTTCCTTTAATTTTGCCTTAGATATCATGTGGCAAAGATACAATTTTTTTTGAAATTATTTTTGCTATGTCAGAAAAAGTTAGTAATTTTGCACCCGATTTTCAAATCAGCATGGTGGGCGTAGTTCAGCTGGTTAGAGCGCCAGATTGTGGATCTGGAGGTCGTGGGTTCGAGCCCCACCTCCCACCCAGGAAAAAGGACAGGACGTAGAGCCTGTCTTTTTTATTCTACCCTTTCAACTCCCCCCCCAAAAAGGGTGCTTGCAATGGTGAATTGGCCCCATGGGTGTTAAAAAAAATATAAATATCTAAAGTTTGACAAGCAAGATAAAGTCATGAAACTTTGTTTTTCCTTTGATTGACATCCGTTTTTTCTCTGTTGGGTCTCCGTCTTATTAACACAGAACAAACGATAATTCAATAGCTAAGTAATTGCAACTCAACAATGTATGATGGAAGAATAAAGGCGTTGTTATTTTTCTTATCAAGGCTATGACTTACGCCGATAGTGGCGTATGTGCGGACGGTGTGCCGGGAGTACGAAACGTTGCGGAGGAGCGGATGGAGCAGCCCTGTGTACTTCCGCCTGCACTGCGAGAGGCCAGACACGACTCATCACGAAGAATTATCGGTGCCGGATGAGAAGGGCGACCTAACTAAGAAGAGGCACTCCCTAAATGGGGTGCCTCTCCATAATTAACTAAAATGAGAATGACTTGTTATTTGCTGAAGACGGTGCGGTAGCGCATGTCGCCAGTGATGGTGGCAGAAACGGGCATGCCTAGGATGGTGGTGGAGGCGGTGCCTTCGGCCACGCTGACCCATTCCATTTTGCCGTCGACAGGGGGTTGGATGACTGGGTGCGTCATGCTGACGCTGGCGGAGAAGTTGAGGGGGAAGTTGAGAACGGTGGTGTCGATGGTGATGGCGATGGTGTCGTTCTGCAGGTGCAGGCCGGCGGTGTCGACAACGCCACGAAGATACAGGCCGTCGCTGCTAGACATGATGATGCCGTGTTCGACTTGAGGGTCGCTCTTGATGGTGACGGTCTCGACATCGAGGTCACGGTCGAGAGGGAAGGTGAACATGTTTAGGGCGGTGATGGTGAGGTCGGTGTGGCGGGTCATCAGATATTTGCCTAGGTAGGGTGTGATGTCGATGACGGGTTCGTCGGGTGTGGTGTTGCCGTTTGGGTCGGTGGGTTCTTTTTCGCAGCTGCACATCATAAGTGCGGTAAGGGCGATAAGGGTGAAGATTGATTTTTTCATAATGTATCGTTTTGATTAGTTAAACTATTAATTCTGCTTAGTAGGTTGTCGCGAATGTCGCGGAGGTTGTCGATTTGTTTTTTAAGGAGGTTGTTTTCGTTTTTTAGTTGTGCATTGTGTTTTTTTATTTGCTTGAAGGGCTCGGATTGTTGTATGTCGTTGCGTAGTATGTCGTTGGTTTGTCTCAGTAGGTTGAGGTTTTTGGCCTGCTTTTCGATTTCACGTTTTAGTGACTCGTTTTTCCTTTGAGATTCTTTGAGTTCTTTCTCTAGGGCGACATATTTGTCGGTGAGCATTTTGCAGTATATTTCTAAATCGTTGCCAGCCATGTTGTTATGATGATGTTGTGTGTTGTGTTTTAATGATAGCGCTTATTGTGAATTGTAGGTTGTTGATAAGATTTTTTATATAACGCGAGTTGCATGGAAAAAATTGTGTACTTTTGCATCTGTTTTAATAATATTAACAATGGAGCATTTGGAATATCAAGAGGGTCGCACGGAGTTGGAGACCTTGGGAGAATTTGCATTGATAGAACGCCTTACTGAGGGTTTTGGGCGTGTGAATAAGAGCACCGTGAAGGGTGTGGGTGATGATTGTGCGGTATTGGGTACGGGAAAGAGGAAGACGGTGGTGACGACCGATATGTTGGTGGAGGGCATCCATTTCGATATGACGTATACGCCACTGCGTCACTTGGGATATAAGGCGATAGCTGTCAACTTGAGCGATGTGTGTGCCATGAATGCCACGCCTAGGCAGGTGTTGGTGAGTGTGGCGGTGAGCAATAGGTTTTCGGTCGAGGCTTTGGAGGAGCTGTATGCCGGCATACGTCTCTGTTGTGAGCGGTATGATGTGGATTTGGTGGGTGGCGATATTTCGTCGAGTCGTGTGGGTATGATGATTTCGGTGACGGCCATTGGCGAGGTGGATAGCGACCGCATCACTTATCGTAGTGGTGCTAAGTTGCATGACCTTATTTGTGTGAGCGGTGATTTGGGCAGTGCCTATAGTGGCCTGCTTGTGTTGGAAAGGGAGAAGGTGACTTATCAGGCCAATCCGAATTTCCAGCCTGACTTGGACAGCTACGACTATGTGTTGGAGCGCTATTTGAAGCCCGAGCCGAGAGTGGATATTGTGAAGTGGCTGGCGGAGAAGGATATTGTGCCAACGTCGATGATAGATGTTAGCGACGGACTGGCTAGTGAGTTGCTGCATATATGTAAACAGAGCAAGTGTGGTTGTGAGGTGTATGAGGAGAGGTTGCCGATAGACTATCAGACCACACGGGTGTGTTCGGAGATGAGCCAGAATATGCTGCCAGTGAGCAATGCGCTGAACGGGGGTGAGGATTATGAGCTGTTGTTTACTATCAGTCAGAAGGACTATGAGAAGCTGAAGGAGAGCCGCGAGGTGCATATTATAGGGCATATCACTGAGGAGGGCACACCTGCCGTGATGGTTACCCCTCAGAACAGTACTATTCAGTTGCGGGCACAGGGTTTTAAGGAGTAGGGAGGTTGTGGCATATTATGATACCTGATTCACCTAAATATCAAGGTTGGCGTGAACGCATGGCTGAGCAGTTGGCTGAGCGAGGCATTAGCGACCAGAATGTGCTGGAGGTTATGAAAAAGGTGCCGAGGCACTGGTTTTTTAGTGATACTTTGCTAGATAAGATAATATATGATATCGAAAGGTCGTTTGATATTGGCTGCGGTCAAACTATTTCGAAGCCTTACACGGTGGCATGGCAGACAGAGTTGCTTATGCTGGCTCCCCAGATGACGGTGTTTGAGGTGGGAACGGGTAGCGGCTATCAGACTGCGGTATTGTGCGAAATGGGTGCCAGCGTGGTAACGGTGGAGCGTCAGTATGCGCTTTATAGAAAGACTAAGGAGTTGCTGAAGGGGTTGCAGTATACGGCTAGGTGCTTTTTGGGAGACAGTTTCAACGGTGTACCAGAGCTGAAGGGTGTTGTATATGATCGAGTATTGGTAACTTGTGGTGCACCCAAAATACCTGAAGGGTTGATGCATTTGTTGAAAGTTGGGGGGATAATGGTGATTCCGGTAGGGGAGGGGGAGCAGCGGATGCTGCGTGTGTTTAAGGATGGGGAATCTCCCAGCCAATGGAGGGTGGAGGACCATGGTGACGCTATGTTTGTACCCATGCTGCAAGGCCGGAATATCCGTCAGAAATAAGCGTGGACGCAGTGCTTCCCCGAAGGGTTATATGAGTATTACTTGGGCGGTGCCGCTGACGAGATATTTTTTGTTGTCGTCGAGTCCGAGGCAAATCCACCGAGTGCGTCGTTTTTCCAGTGCTCGAAAGCTCTTTTGGGGGTTGGCGGCAATGCGGAAGGCGGTGCCTGGTGCCAGCTGGTTGAGCGTAAGGTCGTTGGAAGGAGAGTAGTCGGGGTCGTAGCGACGTAGTTGGGCATCGATTTGTTTCTCAATGGTACGGCTGAGGGGGATGCGAGAGGTATAGGAGATGATGAGCGAGGCGATGTCGTTGGGGAAGCATGGGAGGTATTGGAGTAGCAGTTGGCGGTATTCGCCCTGCCATTCGTGACCGTGGGGCTGCACTTCGTTGCCGTGGCGTTGGTGAGTGTTGAGGTGTGCCATTTCGTGAAGAAGCACCATTAGGAATTGGTAGGGGTTCATGTCGCCATTGACGCTTATCTCCTGATAGTTGTGGCGTGGCTGCGGCCAGCGGTAGTCGCCCAGTTTCGAGGTCCGTTTGCGTGTGATGTGGAAGAAAACGTTGTGGCGGCTCATGAAGGCGTAGACGGGGTCAACGGCAGCATGGGGAAGGTATTTGGCAAGTATGGATTTGTATTCCTCAGGCGACATATATTGGATATTGCGGGGCTTGTGAGAGTGCGAAGGTGGGGCAGTCGCAGTTGCGGCGTTTGCGATGCTTGGGCATGTGTACGCCTTTGCTGCTGCATCCCGCCGCAAAGGCGAGCAGCAGGATGGCGAGCAGGGTGAGGGATAGGTTGCGTCGTGTGTATTTCATTGCCGATAATAACGGCGATGAAGGTTTTTTATTGTGCGGACCTAGAATGCCCAGCCCATTTTGATGCCGAGGGTGGCGTAGCCGTAGTAGACGGCACTGCTGCCTGGATTGTCGGTGGTGTGGAACGGGCCTTTGAGCAAGAGCGGTCGGTTGTAGCCGAGGTAGGGGGTGAAGACGAAGCCGTGGCGCGAGATGAATTGTCGACCTAGGATGATGCCTAGGGAGAGGTGGTTTTCGTGGAGGGTGGTGCGCTGGGTGATGATGTCCCAACCGTTATTGCCCATGTAGACATCGTAGCTGCTCCATTGGTGCACGTAGGTGAGGCGTGGCTTGACGAAGTAGCCGACGCGTGGCAGGCTGCCAGCGCGTGCCATCGCCTTGCTGCGTTTGCCTGCAGGGAAGTAGAATTTGTAGCCGATGGTGGTGGCGATGCCGGGACGGGTGGTGGCTCCGACATATTGTAACTGTCGCCAGTGAAGTCCTTGTGCTCCTAGCTCCACCTCGAGCGAGGCGCGGTGTGGGAGGGCATATTCGTAGGTGAGGAGGCAGGCATCGGCTAAGTAGGTGAAGAGGTCGATGGTGACGGCGTGGTGGCGCAGGGGCTGGTCGATAATCAGGGTGTCTGGTACTTGTGCCTGCGTTTTGCCGACCAGCAGCAGGGACATAAATATGAGTAGTAGTGTCTTTTTCATGGCAGTGAGGTGTTAAAGGGTTATTTTCCAGCAGCGGCCGGGGAAGAGGATTAGTCTCTGGTATTCGTCGCGATAGCGGCCTCTAAGCAGGGTGTCCTGTCCATAGAGGGCTATGAAGTTGAAGTTATAGTAAAAATTCTTTCGCCACTCATATTCGGTTTTGGTGACATCGAAGTTCCAGAACAAGAATCCGAATCGGCCAAGACTGTCGGTGGTGGCATGGCCGAGGTATTCCTTGTCGATGTTGCAGAACCATACGGTGTCGTTGGCGACAGGTGTGGAGAGGGTGCTGTCGGTGTAGAGGGTGCCCGAGATGATGGTGGGGTATTCGGGTGGTTCGCAGGCGGTGAATAGAAGTAAGAGGCAGGAACTAAGAACTATGAGTTTTTTCATGGGGAATAGGGATTAATGGGGTTAATGGGATTGTTGGGTCTTTTGGGGGAGAGTTTTGCGGTAGTGGCAGTTGATTACTTCTTGGCAGTCGCCGTGCCAGTTGTGCATACCATTGCCAAGGCAGTTGCGGAAGGCTTTGCAGTTTTTGCACATTCCACGGCGGGCCCAGCTGCGGTCGCGGAAGGGATGAAAACGGGTTTGCCAAACCTGCCATAGGTTGTCTCGGTAGATGTTGCCTTGAGCAAATACTTGACGGTCGATGTTGGGGCAGGCGCAGATGGTGCCATCTATTAGGACTGATGCGATATTGATGCCGGCATGGCAGAAATAGGGATTTTGACGCACCTTGCGCTCGTAGCGGCCTAGATAGCCTTCGCAGCTGAAGGTGACGTTCATGAACGAGTTAGTGTGTGAGCGTGATAATGTGTGAGTGGCTTCGCGTTTGTCTTTAATGAATTCCATGAGTTGGTCAAACTGGGAGTCGGTGAGGTGCAGCTCGGGGTGGTTGCGGGCACGGCCGATGGGGATGATGGTGAAGATGCGCCATTGCGGCACGCCGAGCGAGGCAAGGAGGTCGTGAATGGCCTGCAACTGGGGGAGGTTGCGTTGGTTGACGCAGGTGACCACGTCGAAGTTGATGCGTCTCTCCTGTGCCGCGATGGCGATAGCGTTGAGGGTGCGTTGGTAGCTACCGCGATGTCCCCGCATCCAGTCGTGCTCTTTTTCCAACCCGTCGAGGCTGATAGTGAGGGCACCCAGTCCGGCTTCCATCAGTCGGCTGTGCATGGCACGGTCGTAGAGGTAGCCGTTGGAGACCAGACCCCAGCCCACACCACGGCGGCGCAGGGCATGGCCTATTTCGCTCAGGTCGGAGCGGAGCAGGGGTTCGCCACCAGTCAGTACCACAGTGAAGTTGTGTGGCAGTTCGCTTTTGGGGATGGTGTCGAAGGCACATAGGAAATCCTCAAGCGGCATGTCCTTGTCGTCTGTGGCGGCAGCGCAGTCGCTCCCACAATGAAGACAGTGGAGATTGCAGCGGGTGGTGCATTCCCAGAAGAGGTAGTTCAGCTCGTGGACTCTTGTTTCGTTGGCGCGAAACAGTCGGAACATCATATTGCTGACGCTATTGAGCATGGTTGGTTTTGCTGAGGACTATCTTGATGTCGTGGTGATAGTCGTTGTTGATCAGGGTGTCTTTGACGGCATAATCGGGGTTGTCAGCAACGAAACGAAAGAGGATTTGAGAGTTTTCGCTATAATTATAATCAACCCATACCGATGCAATGCCTTCATCGTTGGTGTAGCCGAGCAGATACCACTCTTGGTTGGTGTCGTCAATCTGCAGTTGCGAGCGTATCTTCACATGGGGCATGGGGCTGCCATCCTCGGCGGAGACTACATGGAAGGTCATGTTGTTTTCGACGTACCAACCTTCATTGGTGCCATAACAAGCTTGGAACACGAACATGGCAGCGGTCAAAGATATGCCTTTCAATAGGTTTCTAATAATTTTCATGGTATGTTTTGTTTAATGGTTTTGAATTTCTCTTCGAGTCCGAGGAATGAGCGGTATGCAATCACGAAGTTGACCGCCATCGCCACAGCGGTAATGCCCATCCAAAGCCAGAATACCCAGCGGACGGCAAATGGGTCGAGTCCTAATAGCGGCAGCAACAGGGCGACGACGCAGATGGTCAGCGGCACTTTGATGTAGAGGGTGTAGCGGCGGTCCCATCGGTGTATGAGCTCAAGACGCTCTACATATTCTGCCACTTCGCTCACACTACGAGAGGGGTCGATGTGGCGCAAGGGAAGATTCATCTGAATGGCTATGAGCACCCGTACGATAGTGATGAGCTGCACCACGATGTAGCATATCATATAGCCTATGTGGTGAATATACAGCGGCATCAGGCAGGCCACGCCAACCATCAGCACCATGCTGCCCACAAGCCCGGCACGCAGCCGGGTGAGTATCCCGTCATAGTCGCTGCGGCCTCTTGCCGGAGGCGTGAACCCCTTTGCAGTGCTTTTGTGAGGCATTTGTTGTAGGCGTTGGTCGCGTAGTTGCTCTATCAAGTCTTCCATTATTCGTCATTTAGTTTTTTCAACTTCTGTTTGATACGATGTATGCGCACCCCCACTGCGGTCGTCGTGATGCCCATCACGGTGGCAATCTCCACCTCGCTAGCTCCATCGATATACATATATATCAATGCTTTGTCTGCCTTGGGTAGTAAATCGATGAGGCGGTAGAGTTCGTCGCGCAGTGGGTCGGCAGGCTCGTCACGCAGCCATTGCTCCATCTCTTCGGGCAGTGGCACCACCCGGGGTTGCCTCACCTCTTTGCGCCAGAGCGATATGGCGGTGTTCAATGCCACGCGATACATCCAGCTCTTGGGTGAGCAGTCGCCGCGATACTTGTCGCGGCTGCTCCATAGGTTGCACACCATCTCCTGATAGAGGTCGCGTAGGGCTTCCTCATCGCCTTTGGCGAAGGTGTAGCCAACGTGGTACAGCAGCCACTCGTGCTGTTTCAGCATCAACGTGAACTCGTCGTCCGTCATTCGCTCATGCGGTAGTCGTCGTCTGTAACCACGAGGGTGTATCGGCAGTAGCCGGCATGGCCTTTGAATGTGACTTTGTTCATGCGAGGCTGATAGATGTAGCGCGAGCCTGCGTGGTTGGTGTCGGCAAAGCTATAGAGGCCGCCGTCCTTGTCGCTGAGGGCGTAGTACTTCAGCGTCCGCCCGTCGTCAAATATCACTTGCACACTGTCACCGTAAATGTCGTAGCGCACATCCTGCGACACTTCGGGGATCTCGGCATAGCCCATGCCGCCATTGGCATACACCACGGTGTCTGTTTCTGCAGGAGCGCTGACGGTCCTGAGATGGCGTGTCGTGTCTAGCGACTGGATGGTCAGGTCGTGCTCAGTCTTATTTTGGATGGCAAAGTCGAAACTGTAGCCAGGGTCGCAGGCTGTAAGCAATAGGGCTGCTGTGGCGAGGTAGAGAATTTTTTGTTTTTTCATGGGATTGATTTTTTATTCTATACTATGTAGACGCACAACATGCCGAAATCTTACATCCTGTTGAAAAAAAATTAGGTTGGGGATGTATGCGGTAGTTTTATTGTCTCTAGCGACACGCTAGTTTTGTGAAAACTCCTTGATTCTCTGCTCTTCGCTGCGACGGCAGACGAGTATCTGTCCGCCTTTCTCGGAGACGATATACCCATCCAACCCCTGGAGCACCACCTTCTTGGCATCCTCAGCGTGGACCACACAGTCCTTGCATTCGTAGAGGTGGATGTTGCCCACGGTGCCGTTGCCATCCTTGTCGAGCGTCAGTTTCTCATGCAACGAAGCCCAGTTGCCTAGGTCGCTCCAGCCGAAGTCGGCCGGGTGGGTATACACCTTGCCCTCGGCGGCGGCAGGCTCCATCACGGCATAGTCGATGGAAATCTTCTCGCACTGGGGGAATATGGTCTGCACATCGGCATCTGTTCTCATGCACTCCATATCTTCGGCCAGATTGGGTTTGTATGTGCGGATCGCATCTGTGATGGTGGCGACATTCCACACAAATATGCCAGCGTTCCACAGATATCCGCCCTCGGCAAGATACTGCTTGGCAGTCTCTAGGTCAGGCTTTTCCTTGAATGCCTCGACCGACATGATTTCACCTTGCGGAGATGCTCCACCGCACTTGATATAGCCGTAGCCCGTTTCGGGACGATTGGGCTTGATGCCTATGGTGACAATGTCATTGTTTCTTTCGGTGAACGCGAGGGCGTTGGCAATCACGCGGCGGAACTCTTCGGGGTTCATCACCACCGCGTCGGCAGGTGTTACCACTACGTTGGCATTAGGCGACTCCTGCTTGATGCGCCAGCATGCCCATGCGATGCAGGGTGCCGTGTTGCGGGCTGCAGGCTCGGCAAGAATGTGGTCGACAGGCATGTCGGGGAGCTGCTGGCGCACAATGTCAACGTAAGCCGCATTGGTCACCACCCAGAAATTCGTTACAGGGCAGATGCCTCTAAAACGGTCCACTGTGAGCTGTATCAGCGTGCGTCCGCAGCCCAATATGTCGATGAACTGCTTAGGGTATTCGGGAGTGCTCAGTGGCCAGAATCGACTACCGATGCCGCCCGCCATAATGACTACTTGGGTATTCATGATGAAGTTTTTTTGAAGTAAGAGTTAAGAACTATGAAGTAAGAAGTTGAACGCTTGATTGTTATTATTAAATTGGGAATTAAGTATTATCTGGGTGCGGCAGCTAATTATCAACTTTCAATTCTCAATTCAATTGCGGTATCCTATCACACGGCGCACTTCGTCGAGTGTTCTGCGGGCGCTCTCATGAGCTTTCTCCTTGCCTTGGTCCATCACACGGCGCAGGCGGGCATCGTCGGCCTGATATTCGATGATGCGCTGGCGTATTGGTTCCACAAAAGCCACCATGTCTTCAGCCAGCTGTTTCTTCAGGTCGCCATAGCGTATCTGACAACGGTTATAGAGGTCGTCGAAATACTCCACCGTCTCGGTCGTCGACACTGCCTGAAGCAGTTGGAATAGATTCTCAATTTCTTCGGGTTTTTGTTGGTTCATCTGAGTGGGACCGCTGTCGCTCTTTGCCTTCATTATTTTCTTGCGTATTACCGAAGGTTCGTCAGTTAGAAATATTGTGCTTGCCTCGCCTTCGCTCTTACCCATTTTGCCGGCGCCGTTTAGGGCGGGAATCTTCACTAGGCCGGTGGAGGACCCTATAGCCAGCGGTAGTGGGAACACCTCAGCGTTATACATATTGTTGAACCGTTGTGCGAACGTCCTGGTCATCTCTAGGTGTTGCTCTTGGTCTTTGCCTACTGGTACGCGGGTGGCCTTATGGATGAGGATGTCAGCGGCCATAAGGGTAGGATAGGTCAGTAGTCCGGCATTCACATTGTTGGGGTTTTGCCTTACCTTGTCCTTAAAGCTGGTCACTCGTTGCAGTTCGCCTAAATAGGCGTTCATGTTAAAGAAGAGATACAGCTCTATGGTCTCGGGTAGGTCGCTTTGCAGGTAGATAGTCGCCTTGTCGGGGTCGAGACCTGCCGCCAGGTATGCTGCCATTATTTTACTTGCATCGCCATAGATGCTTCCTGGCGTAGGGTGGGTGGTCA
The DNA here is from genome assembly GCA_017428115.1 of Bacteroidales bacterium. Lineage (GTDB taxonomy): Bacteria > Bacteroidota > Bacteroidia > Bacteroidales > P3 > Colimorpha. Next base: position 17,777 of record JAFRRK010000048.1, read on the forward strand.
GTGAGTGGTAGTCGGCTATGAAAAAGTAGCAGTCGTGTTCTTCTTGCATTCTCACAAAGTTGCGTAGCGCACCGAAGTAGTTGCCTAGATGCAGGTTTCCAGTTGGGCGGATGCCGCTGCACACCGTTTCTCGTTTGATGGAGTCGTTCATTGGTAATATGCGATTAGTGAAAATAATACTCTATTTATTCTTAATAACGTCTACCCTCCCTCTTTATTGTGCTATGAGTGTTTAAAAACTATCTAAAGTTTGACAAGCCATTTTTCTTCAAAAAGTGACATGATAATTTTTACAAATAGCTGTTTCTTGGTATCATTTGTAATAAAAATCAGTGTGTTGTCAACCTGGCTGTTCTTATTTGTTTCCCCAAGGGGCGATACGTGCATCCATCCCTATTGTCATTGTCATCGTCATCATGTCCCATCTTACTTCTTGAGGTCGCTTTGGCTCGACAAAGAAAGCGGGCTTTCTTTGTTCGCGCTTTGTAAAACGTTGTGCCACTTTTTTTTCTAAAAGTGGCACCCTAAAATTTAGCCCTTTGTCGGTATAATTGTATCAGAAGGGTGTCAGCACTCACCTCAATCACACACAGTGCCTTCGTCATGCTTTCGTTGTGCCTTCGTTGTGTCTTCGTTTCCAGAGACGAAAACAGAAAGAATGCAGGAACAAGGCGGTAAGCTTCCATCATCTAAACAGCCCGACTTACAACCGTGAAAAGGGAAACAAAAGCGTATGGCAAAAATGACTCAGAATGCAAGCCGGATTATGCTTGTCAAACTTTAGAACTATATTGTCTCTCAATTTGCGCTATGAGCAAGGAGATGTAGTCTGTTTTTTAGCGTGGCAATGTGTTTGTGGAAGGGAGTGTTGTGGAGTAAGGATGAAAAAAATAAGACCGGCCATGCAGCCGGTCTTATTCATTTGTCGTGTTTTGTTCTGCTTATTCAGCAACAGCTTCAGCGGTAGCTTCAACAGCTTCCTCAGCGGCAGCCTCAACGAGAGTGTCGCAAGTGGGCTCCTCAACGATCTCTTCAGCGGGAAGGGTGTCAATAACTTCCTCAGTAGCGTTGTTGTTGTTGCAAGCTGCAAAGGCGAACATGCCAGCGACAGCCATAAAGAACATTACTTTTTTCATCTTTTTTTGATTTTTAAAATTGTCTATACTAGGTTTTTAAAATATTTACTTTGCTTATTCGTTGTCACCCCTCGGGGTTTCAAATCGGTTGCAAAAGTACTACATTTTCTACGACTAAAAAGAAAAAAAATGTCAAAAAATCTTAACGTTATCTCAAAATGTTAAAATTCAAAATGTTAAAAATGTACTTTTTTTGGGCAAAAACAACTTTTCCCTTTGAAATTCAGCCATTTTTATGAGGCGTTTTCAACTTTTTTGCCTTTTTATTAGCCGTTTTTTTCGCTCTTTAGGGCAGTGGAACTAGGCCATTGAAACCCATAAAAGCCATGGCTAGGATGCCGGCGGTGACCAAAGCAATGGGCACACCCCGCATGCCCTTAGGAGTGCCGGTAAGCTCCATCTGTTCGCGCAGGCCGGCAAATATCACCAGTGCCAGTGTGAATCCTACGGCGATGCTGGCGGCATAGATGATGCTCTCGAGGAGGTTCATGTTTTTCTGTACTACCAGAATGGCTACACCCAGTACGGCGCAGTTTGTGGTAATCAGTGGCAAAAACACGCCGAGGGTCTGATATAGAGCCGGTGCAATCTTTTTGAGTACAATTTCGACCATTTGCACTAGGCCTGCGATGACTAAAATATATGCAATGGTTTGGAGGTATTCCAGTTTCAGTGGTATCAGTACATAATAGTAGATAAGGTATGTTACTAAGGTGGCGAGTAGCATAACAAATAGCACCGCACCTCCCATACCGAGAGAACTCTTTACATCCTTTGAAACACCCAAGAAGGGGCAGATGCCTAGGAATTGTGCCAACACTACATTGTTTACAAATATGGCACCAATGATGAGAGCAAAAATACTAATTCCCATATTATTATCTATTTATTAATAGGTTTGTATACCTGTTGTTTCAAATTGCAAAGATACAAATAATTTAGAATATATTAATATTTTAATAGTTTTTTTTGCCTTTTTTATATTGTAGGGTTACTTTACTTGCAGTATATCACCGTGGTCGTTGACTATCTGACGGTAGAACCAGTCGGGGTAGGGTGGCTGTTGTGGGAATCGTACCACGCCGGTGGGGGTTGTCTCGATACGGTTGTCTTTCACGTGCTTGATGTTGCCGTCGATGTATTTTGTGAGCAGCAGTTGGTCAAGGCGGTTCCATCCCTCCATCATCTCATTGGCAAGGCGGTGGCTGAGGCGGGTCAGTTCAGCAGGGGTGGCGTTGTCGGTCAGCCAATTGACGGTAGAGATGAAGGCTTCTTCATAGGATTTCTGTGTTGTGCGTACATCCTGAATCATGGCATCATAGCGCAGGTAGCAGAAGTTGCTGACGCGGTTGAAGAGCCAGAAGGCGGCGGTGGGGGAGTACTGGCTCATGGAGCCGTTGCCTTCGCGGAAGCAGAGAGGCACGCTGTCGATGCAGCAGAACATGGGGCAGTAGCAGGTGCTGTAGGTATCATCTACACCGAACCAAAGGATGCCCCCCACAGGATTGGGGAGCCAGCGACGGCATTGCGCCACGAAGCTGAATCCAGTCTGCTGGGTGCTGATGGCACGCTCGTGGATGTATTTCTTACCATCGACTTCAAACTCCATAGGCCGCCAGCGGTAGGGGCAGTGAAAGGGACCTGCGCCCACGTCCTGTGTCATGTCCATGGGGGTGCCTTCGAAGTGGTCGCGCATCAGTTCCATCACCTCGTGTACATTTATCTTATGGTTAGGCTGAATCCATAGGGGCAGCCGCTTGGCTGTGGGGTCGCCCATGGCGAAGGCTTCATACTGCCTCATGCCGTCGGCCACGCGGTTGAACATGGCGTAGACGCGAGCCTCGCAGGCGCGAAGGCCGGAGAAGGTTAGGGGGTTGTAGGTGTCGGCAAAGCTGAAGTCGGCGTCGGTGTTTTTGGGCTTTGTAGTGTATACGGCATAGCCGTTCTTCTTGGCGAAGGTGATGACATCATGGCTGTAGACGCATTCCACCTCAGGGTTGTTGATATATTCGAGATGCTTACTGCTGATGGCAGGGTGCGAGGCGTTCTTCTTCCAGCGGGCAGGCTCCTGAGGGAAGGTGGTGATGCGAGCTTGGTTGGCGTGGGCGCTGACATAGCCTTCGGGCACACGGCGTGCCACCCACACGGCACCTTTTTCACCGCCCTTGCTGGTTATCTCGAAGAGCCACACCTCCTCGGGGTCGCAGAGGGAGAAGGTCTCGCCTCCGTCGGCATAGCCGTAGGTGGCTACTAGGTCGGCCATCACCTTGATAGCCTCGCGGCAGTTGCGGGCGCGTTGGAGGGTGAGGTAGATGAGGTTGCCGTAGTCAATGCCTTCGGTGTTGCCTTTGGAGAGCGGCTCAATGCCGCCCCAGGTGGTCTCGCCCATGGCAAACTGGCACTCGTTGATGAAACCCACTACTCGGTAGGTGTATGCCACCTGCGGGATTTCGATTTGGAACTTGAGGCTCCCGTAGTTATAGAGCTTGATGGTTTCGCCGGGCTGATGGCTGCCGCCGGCATGATAGCGCAGTTGCCCGTATCGGGTGTGGCTGTCGGCGGCATAGGTAATCATAGTGCTGCCGTCGGCGGTGCTGCCTTTCGAAAGGAGAAAATTGGTGCAGGCCTGGGTAGGGGTGGCTGCTAAAAGTAAAAGGTAAAAGCTAAAAACTAAAAGGTGTTTCATAGGGTTGATGGTATTGATAGGATTATTTCTTTACAAGTTTGAGATATGTCACAAGTTCTTGTGGAGCGCATGGAGAGGCATCGTTCGCGTCGGCTGGTGTTTCCTACTACCTCGTCGGGGGTGCCGACGACGCCGACTTCGCCAGTGGTGGGATTGGGTTTGAGACTCGGGGCAGAGGGTCTGTATGCCCCGTCCGCTTCACGGCTGACAGGCTCACGAGTGGACGATTTTGGGGACGCTAGCAAATCTAACGAAGGGACACAGTATGTCCAGATGCATAATTTATCGTTTTGGCATACCAGGGCGTAGACACATGCTTCGCTAGTGTTTTTCAAGTCGTTCTGACGAAAGGCGCACAACCCGTTCACTGCCGGACTCGCGTAGGTGTAGTTGACAACTGCCTGCGGCTCGCTCCAGACGGACAGCACGTTTGTCACGCCCGGCACGTCGAGATAGAAGTTGCAATAGACGGTGTTGTCGTCCGAGATGGTTCCATTGGTTGAAATGCTCCCTGCTGTTTGATTGTTACAGTTGGCTGTAGGCATGAGGTCGACGCTGAAGTCTATCGAACATTCGGCACAGTTTTCGTCCAAGAGGCGAAAGACGACTGTCGACGGGTCGAGTGCTGTCACGTCCAAAGTGATGGTGAATTGAAAGCAGTTGCTGGGAGTGAGGGTGGTGGGGGTGAAGGTATTGCCTGTAATCGTGATGTTGCCTGCCAACGGGTTGAACAGCGGCAGCAGCGAGTTGAAGCAGTGGGTCCTTCTCGAATTGTTGCACACCGTCACGGCAATATCGTATATTAGATGGCAGTTTTGGACAGATGTGTTCTTGCAGGTATAGCTGATGTCGATGCTGTCGCAGGGGCACAGGTCGGCATCTTGAATCACAAGGGAGCGGGCAGAGGCATGGCAGTTGGAGAAATAGTTTACCGAGAGGTCGTATTTGCCTAGTCCCACCAACGGAAGATTCAGCGGGGACGGCTGGGGGCCGAGAGGGCTGCTGGCATAGAGGCTGTTGTTGTGGTACCATTCCCAGCCATAGGATTGAAGCCGTGGCAGCAAGCCGTAGACGGGCAGCGACGCATTGGCGATGTCGTAGCATACGTCGTAGCAGCCCGTCAGCAGGGCGTCGAAGTCGGGGGCGGCAGGGATATGGATGACGGCGGAGTCGGAGCGGCAGCCCGACACGGGGTCGTAGTAATAGGCCAGGGCTACGCCTGGATAGTGGTAGTCTGCCGTGTTGCCGTAGTCGCCGTTGCTCCAGTTCAGCATCTGGCTGGGGTTGTTGCAGGCTAGCCTTACGTAGCCTTGGTCAATGCAGTTCTGGTTAGGGGCCATGCTGATGCTTGGGGCAGGTGGTGGGGCGACGACGGTGATAATGACAGGTGCAGCCTGGGCGGAGCAGCCTTCGCCGTTGGTGACGGTCATATTTACGGTGTAGGTGCAGGCCGTGTTGCCGGTGGGGAACGACAGTGTGCCGGTGGTATTGGTCGTGGGCGTGGTAAGTCCCGTCACGCTGTTGAGTACCGTCCAGTCGTAATGGTAGTTGCTATGCTCGTCGGGCTTGCCGTTGAGGGAGACGGTCTCCCCGGTGCAGTAGTAGTACTTCTTGGGGATGATGATTGCAGACGGCCTGTTTTTGAATCTCACGTTGGCAGCCGCCTCTGTCTTGCAGTAATGTTCGTTGGTGACTACTACGCTGTAGTCCCCAGTGTAACTGACAGGCTGTCTGTAAAAGTTTGTACACGGAGTCGTGCTCCAATTGTAGGTTGTGACACATGTGGGAGGGTTGGGTGGAGGATTGTCATTAATGTGGTATTCAAGCAATATCTCATTACCCGGGCAGATTGGCGCGTTTGTTGGCACCCACACAGATGGATCCTTTAATTCATTGTCAAAAGAGTTGATTTGTAATCCTCCGTTATGTGTGCATCCGTTTTCGTCGGTGATTGTTACTGCTACATTGTATTGATAATAACCTTGAATAGTGACTCGATATTCGAATGTATGAAAGACATCATTACCGTTGGTGTCAAGGCAGGTTCCATTATCGCCAAAGTTCCAAAACGAATGGATGATGGTATGGGGCGACTGTAGCGACGCGGTCAGCCGGATGGCGGTGTTGTCACAGGTCCAATGTTCCAATCCCACAGGGTTGGCGGAGGTGACGTCCACGGTCAGGTTGCTGGTGTTTTCGATGTAGACCGAGCCGAGTGGGCAGTTTATGGTTATGCCGTCGTACATGACCAGTGAGAAGGTATACGTGCCATCGCACGGTATTGGATAGGTTATAGACCGCTGGCTGACGGGGAAGGTGAGATAGTCCGCCGTGCCGCCACTGCGGGTCACCATAATCTTGACCACCTTGCTGCCGTCGAGCGACAGCGAGCGGTTGTGGACGACGATGGTGGAGCACGCCTTCTGTAAAGAGAAGTCCGGCATAAAGTCGACGGTATATGCCATAGTCGCAGAGTAGCATGGATCCTCTTCGGTCTCCGCCCTTACTATCAGGGTACCGACGGTGCTGACGGGTATCTCAATGTTTTCGTTGTAGTCGCCACTGACCGTCCAGTCGTTATCCTCCCTCCCCAGGATGGTCCAAACAATCGGTGTGGGAGGATTGTCCACACTGAATGATACAGTCTTGTTGCAATAGTCGACGGATGGCGTTCCCACAGTTAGGGGCTGGCAGGGCTTCACCTCGTTCTTTACTATTGTAGTGCAACTTGGATTGGTGTGGCTGATGACCGTGCAGGAATATTCAGACCCTCCGGGGGTGGCGGACACCACGTTGCTGTTGTCGGGCAGGTGACCCCATTGGAAGTCGTAGTCGGAGGGGTTGAGGAGCGATTGCGGCTCTACGGCGACGTACGTGCCGTCGTAGCTGATATAGTGTGCGGGCGGGTTGGGAATCACCTGCACTATGCGGTTCGCCGTCGGCAGGTAGTCGCCGTTGGTGCATACGTCGTACGGGTTGCAGGTCAGCGTCACGAGGATGTCGCCGGGCTGGTTGAAGGTATGGTTGGCGTTGGGTCCCGTCCCGGTCTGGTTGTCGTCGGAGAAATGCCATCGGTACCTGCCTACGCCACCGCCACAGGCGGTGCACCCACGACCCGTGAGGTCGACGTTGGTGCCCTGGCAGATGGGAGCCTGTGGGTCGATGCTCAGATTCAAGGGCTGGGGCAGGGCGGCTATGGTGACATGGACGGTGGCGGTGTCCTCCTGTCCGCAATATTTCCTGATGAGGTATACGTCGAAGGGGATGTTCTGGTCGATGATATGGTCGATGTCGTTTACCAGCAGTGTGACGGCATTGGCGTGGATGTCGCCCTCGATGGTGGCGCAATGCTGCTCTTCATCGCTCAGCAGCCACTCGTACAAGACCCCGTCTTGGTAGGGCACCACGCTGTTGCCCCACACCAGCCGTGTGCCCGGGCAGACGGTGAGGGACTGGGGCAGATGGTGCTGGGCCAGTGCGAAGGGGACGACCATGTGGGTGTAGTGGTCGGCGGAGACGCATTGCAGCTCGCGGTCGTAGTAGTAGGCGTCCACGCCGCACACCTCTGGGCCGTAGGTGATGGAGACCTCCTCGCCCGACACGCGGGAGGGTGCGGCGGACGCACAGACGGGTTTCCAAATGATGTTGTAGAGGGGGTTGGAGGGGGTAGCCTTCAGTAGTATGGTGGAGTGTGGGCAGGCCACGGCGGGGTTGTCGGGGTCCATCTCCTCCACGGTGGGCGCGGGCGGCGAGTCCTTGACGGTGAGGATGAACGAGGCCTCGCTGCAATAGCCGCCGTTCTCCGCAGTGACGCGGAACCTGCCCGCGCTCTGGATGACACTGGTGGCGAATTGTGCCGTGGGCGCGGGGGAGGTGTAGACGGGTTGGTCGCTGCCCGGCTCGTAGACCTTCCATGTCATGAGGTTGTTGGTGGTGGGGGCATCGGTGGTGAGGGTGGCGGTGTTGGTCAGGCAGACCTCGTTGTCGCCTAGGATTCTGATGCCGGGTCGAACGACGACGGTAATGCTCTCCGCGGCGAACTCGCCACAGGCAAGGAAGTCGCACTTATATCTCACGGATATTTGGTACGTGCCGGGGCTGGTGAACTTATAGGTCATCTTGTTGGCGCCGTTGACGGGAGTTGAGTCCACCCCGGCAGTGGGCGTGATGCTCCATGCGTAGCGTGTGGAGCCGTAGAGGGGTACGCTGTAGAGCACCGCATCGCCCACGCACGCCTCGGTCTGCCCGTCGATAGGCACCCCGTTCTGGATGATGGGGATACGGACGCTCAGGCTTCCCTGGCAGACATTGCCTCCGCATAAGGTGCCGTCGAGGCTGATGATGCCGTAGCCGTCTGTCGGGCTGTCCCACACGACGGTGATGTCGGGTGTGCCCTGCCCATTGACAAGGTGTCCGCCCTCGACAGTCCAGAAGTATTCGTCGCAAACCGGGGGGGCACCGGTGTGGTAGGTGACGGTGCTGCCCTCGCAGGCCGTACCGTAGCAGGAGAGCTCTAGGGGAGCACCCTCCAGCACCTCGATATAGAAAAACTCCTCGTCGTAGCATCCGCAGTTGTTGTAGACGCGGTGGGTCACCGTGCATGGCATGGTGACGCTCTGTAGTAGGAAGGAGTGTGAGGATGAGGTGCTGCCGCAGCCCTCCCAGTAGTAGCCTGCGATGTCGCTACTCTGGGTGTGCGACTGGTCGGCGAACTCGACGTCCATGCCCTGGCAGACATAGATGACGTGGTCGGCGTTGTACCCGGGTACGGAGGAGGCAGCCGCGATGGGCGACTCGATGAGACGTACCGTTTGGTGGTGCGTATAAGTGTGGCCCGATGCGGTGGTGACGGTGACGACCAGTTGTCCCGTCGCTTCGGTGCCCCAAATGACGGTCGCCTCGTTGCCAGTGTAGCTGACCGATGCGGCACCGTATACTGTCCATGCCCAGTTAATCACCGCGTCGCCGTCGGTGCAGGCATAGGCGGTGTATGTTACCTCCTGATTCTGACATGCCACGATGGTGTTCGACAACTCGTCGTGGTAGAGATGTCCCGTACCGTCGAGGAGACACTTGGACTCGAAGTCGCCAATAATAGTGACGTTGTACTGAGGGCCGCTGGGATTACTGCCCGGGTCACCGCCTGGTTCGGGCGGGTTAACAATAGGGCTTTGGGCAACGGCACAGAGTGGAAAGAAGAGGTAAGGGCAAAGAACAAGGAAGGCGGTAAAGAATGTGGAAAAATGTAAATAGTTTTTCATGGCTTTATGATTTTATATTGATAATTATTTGTTGGGGTTATAACCGATAGATAATATACTCCTGACGGTAGGTGTGCGATGTCAATTCTGTTGTCGGTGAGCGTTACCTGTTCTTGCCGTCCAAGGGAGGAAACGAGGCGGACGGACGTAATAGTCTCCCTGTTGGAATTGACGTAGACGACATTTGTGGCAGGGTTGGGGTAGACTTGTGGTGCGGCATCCGTGACAATATCAACATCTGCGTTGCCCACCAAAAGGGTCTTTGTTAAGGGTTGGGCAGGGAGATAGTAGTAGTCGCCCGGCTGCGTGGCAGTGATGATAGCGGTGCCCTCATGCAGCAGGTGGAGCCTGTCACCTTCGACGTCGGCTATGGTGTTGTCGTTGCAGGTGTATACAACCGGCAGCCCGCTGGTAGCGGTGGCAGTCAGCGTCACAGGGCTGTCCGCCAAGGCAAACACCAAGTCCTGCTCCCACTCAATTGATTGTTCTTGCCTGTCTGACGGGTGCACGTAAGGATGTGCAAACTCAGGGTCTACATACTTGGCAATATACACCCGACTGGCATTCTGATTGTGGGTTATTGTGGTATCACCAAACGTGGCATTCTCCCAAATACTTCCAGTAAAATATACGATGCTATCAGTGGCATGGGGGGGACGAACAAGATTATCATCACTACTAAAACCATGTTTTTTTATAAGAAGTACATCTCCGTCATAGTCCCAAATAACAAACACATGGTCAAAATCAGAGTAGTGGTTTGCATATATTGTGGTGTCGCCAATGCTTATGCTCCATAAAAAGCCTATTTCAGAGAAAACTCTATTGTTGTATATATCTAATTTGGGAAAGGAAATTACTTTCCCGTCTTCACCTGGTAGTGCCCGACCCATTGAAAGAAGACTGAGGTTATCTTTGTCCAGACGGAGCCAAAATCCAGACCAGTTTGGTATGTTTAGAGTGTCGCCATTGTAAAAAATGTTATCAATGGTTGTATATGGTTCTGTCCAATTAACAGCACCAGACACAAATAGTGAGTTAGTGTTGTCGTCTATATAACTATCAAGGACATCTATTAGGGGTGTTGAGCCATTCCCTGTATACGACAACTGAATCAAGTTTGTTGCATATAGGTCTGAAGTGTATTTTATTATCCATGTTGAAGCCAATAGCGAGTCTCCTAAATGCAAAGAATTGGAATTGGCAATTCCTAGATGAGCCGGCATTCTATTTCCTAGCATGGCTATATACAGATTGTCTTGCGCATCAATGTTGAATGAGTTAACCTTACTATAATGATGACAGAAAGTGGGGTCGAACACATACACGGCATCCAACAGACTGTCGAAATGGGGGGAGAACTTCAGAATCTGCTGGTTACCATTGAATACATGGTCGGAAATAGGGTAGAAGATATTGCGTGTGCCGTCGACCACTATCTTCATTGCCCCGATGGTGCCACTGTCAATATTCCACTCTTGGAAAGCATTTATATCGTAATTAAAACGGCCAGTAACTTCTCCACTAAAGTAGCGTATGACATAGATGTTGCCCTCGCTGTCGATATTGAAACTTTCGGTCGACAAGGATACTGTATACAGCTGGTCGGGATAGGCTTCGCCCATTGTGAACCGATAGGTCAGCGCATTGCCGTTGGTGTCGGTATAGCCCAGGCAAAGGAGATGCCGCTCGACGGCGTTCCCGTCGAGGTCGAAGGTGATAAAGGCATTAAAGGAGGTCGCACCCTCGACGCTGTCGGTGGGCATCAGGTAGCCGTCGTTGCCCGTCAGCAGGGTGTCGAGGTAGTAGAGGTCTTCGTACTGGTTATATCCGTTGTCGTATGGCAGACGGAACCGCACCATCGCCATGACTGCACTGTCGCCCACCATGCGCAGGGCATGGGCATAGCAGTGGGTCTTGACGTTGTAGATGGCCTTGTGCCACAGCAGCTCGCCCGACTGGGAGAGCTTGGCAATGACGATGCCATGCTTGAGCGGCGTTGTGATGACCGAGGAGGGGAGTAGCCTTTCGCCGCACAATTCGGCATACGGTGAGAACTCGCCAAGGATATAGAGGTTGCCTGCCGAGTCGACACACGAACCCACCAAATGGTTTGTCGTCACTCCGGAGGTGACCTCCGACCCCGTGTAGGTGCGCACCCACTCAAAGACCTGCGCCCTTAAGGAATTGAGAATTGAGAATTGAAAAATAAAAAAAAGGAATATGATGGCTCTTTTCATAATTGTGTGGTATTAGGTGTGTTCTATTTAATTTGCTTTCATTGTCGCGTCACTAAGAGACACAGCTTTGTTACCATTTGGTTATCACCGTACTGAGTCTTACAACTATCAAAAGTCCACTGGTCTTTTTCTCAGTGTTGTTAATAATCACACCTCTCTGAGGTGATTTATAGAAGTCCCTGTTAGTTGATCTAATGTGGTTGATGCCTGTTGTGTTTACCAGTCTTGGACATGGCGGGCACCGGCGAAGGGGTTGAGGCGGTAGCCAAGCTGCACGAGGACGAGGGTGGGGTTGAGGTCGGTGTAGTCGGTGTGGGTGGTGTTTGTGTATTCGCTGATTTCGCCGTAGATATCGTGGCGGGTGGTGACGGTGCGGTCCCAGACGAGGGGTGCCTTGCCCAGCATTTGGAAGCTGGCGCCGAGGGTGACCTTCTTCTTAATCAGCACCCCAGCTCCTAGACGGAAGGCAAATGTGGTGGCGGATGTGTAGGAGCGGATGTCGATGTTGTTGTATTCGGGATAGGTGAGGTCTTCTTGTGGTGTCCAAGGGTCGTTGGTGAAGGTGAGCACCCAGTCGGTGATGAGGCGGCGGTTGATGCCGGCGAGGGCTTCGCCGTAGAGGTCGATGCCAGAGGCGATGGGGTAGCAGTAACGCACGCCAAGGAGGATGGGAATATTTCTGTAGTGTGGCAGGCGCATATCGTAGTAGCTACACTGCGAGTAGCGACGTGTGTAGATGATTTCATAGTATTCACGCACGTCGCGATTAGGGTTGCTTTGCATAAAGTCGGCAGTGAGAGCTATTTCAAGCGAGGGGTGGAAGGGCATGGCAATGCTGATATCGATGCCTGCGTCCCATCCTCGTCCGGCACCCCCTTTGAGCTGGTGGCCTTCGGCAAACATCCATTCGTTGTCGCTCATGCGCGAGTCGGCATAATATCCTTGTGGGAGGGTAGCACCGCCATGTAGCCCTACGTATACTTGGGCGCGTAGGGCAAATACAAGTAAAAGGTAAGAACTAAGAACTAAGAGTTTTTTCATGGGTCGAAAAAAATTAGGAAGGGCTTTATTCCGGATTATTAAGTGTTAAGCAGTAGTCGATAAGAACTTCTTAGTTCTTAGCTCTTACTTCGTGTTTCGATTATGCTGAGTGGGCGTTGGCATCGGGGTTGATGCGCTTGACCATGCCTTGCAAGGCGGTGCCGGGGCCTACTTCGATAAATTCGGTGGCTCCATCAGCCAGCATGTTCTGCACAGTGGCAGTCCAACGAACGGGGGCAGTAAGCTGCTTGTTGAGGTTTTGTTTTATCTGTTCGGGGTCGCTGACAGGGAGGGCGCATACGTTCTGATAGCAGGGGCAGACGGGGGTGTGGAACTGGGTGGCATCGATGGCCTTTGCCAGCTCGGCACGGGCAGGCTCCATCAGGGGGCTGTGGAATGCTCCACCCACGGCAAGCGGCAGCGCGCGCCCTTTAAGTTCTTTCAGCTTCTCGCATGCCTTGGCTACACCCTCGATGGTGCCGCTGATTACCAGCTGGCCGGTGGTGTTGTAGTTGGCTGGCACTACGATGTCTCCTGCTGCGGTTATCTCAGCGCAAACGTCTTCAACGGTCTTATCGTCAAGCTTCACAATGGCTGCCATTGTAGAGGGGCGCAGTTCACAGCATTTCTGCATGGCGTTGGCGCGGGCTATGACTAGGCGCAGACCGTCCTCGAAGTCCATTGCACCGGCGGCAACGAGGGCGCTGAACTCGCCCAGCGAATGTCCGCCCACCATGTCGGGCTTGAAGTCGCTGCCCATATAGGTGGCCAAGATGGTGCTGTGTAGGAAGATGGCGGGCTGTGTCACCTTGGTCTGCTTGAGGTCGTCGGGGGTGCCAGCAAACATTAGGTCGGTGATACGGAAGCCGATTATCTCGTTGGCGCGTTCAAACATGTCGCGGCAGCGGGCATTGTTGTCGTATAGGTCTTTGCCCATTCCAACGAATTGGGCTCCCTGACCGGGGAAGATGTAGGATTTTTTCATTGCGATTCCTGATTGTTGATTATTGTTTTTAATTCATCTATGTCAATAAGTCTGAGTAGCACTGCCATCACCAACGAGACTATACCCACCACGTTCAACCTAATCCACCATGTCTGTGTTTGGGGAGAGAGCAGGTTGCTACTAACCACTAATAACGTAAAAAGTGCTATTCTTAGTATGTAGCTGCCCGAAGGATGGAGGTGAAATGTTTTTGTGGCAGCCCATATCTGTGTGAGTGTCATGAAACTTTGGGCTATAAGGCTGGCCCATGCCGACCCCACTGCTCCCCAGCGGGGGATGCAGACGAAGTTGACGGCTATGTTGATGACTAGGGTACAGATGGCGAAGGTGTTGAGTTGCCGCAGACACCCTGCCGCAGTGAGGAGAGTGCCGTAGACGTAGGTGAGCGATATAGGGATGATTCCATACACCAATATGCGGAACACGGCAGCCGACTCTGCGGTGTGCTCGGCATAAAGGAGCCCCATCAGCACATTGTCCATGCCTGAGAGGGTGACGGCGGCGGTGATGGAATAGACCAGCATGAGCGAAGTGACAAGCCGTGTAGTAGAGGCCAACTCGTTAAATTGAGAATTGGAAATCGAGGTTCGAGAAATCTCTTTCCTGTTTGGGGTTTTGGTGAGTCGTGCGTAGATGGGCAGCAAGGGGACGCTCGCCAGATAGGCTATCATCGTCAGGGCGTCGAGCAGTCGGAAGGCTGAGGCGTAGATGCCGGCGTTCTGGTTGCCCATGCCGGCAGGCGACAGTTTCTGCAGTAGTATGGGGTCTAGGCGATTGTAGGATGCCATGAGTAGCACTAGTAGGGCAAAGGGAAGGCTCTGCCTAAGTATGGACAGGGTGAATGGACGCGAGAATCGCAACCCCGAAAAACCTGTCTTGCCGATAAGCACGGTCAGTGCTGTAAGGGCAGTGAGGAGGTAGGCTGCGGTCTGGGCGTAGACGAAGTATTCTATCTTAAAGTCGGGATGCCTCGGCAGCCACAACAGCGCACCACAGATTAGAATCATTATCACACGATCCAGAATGCTGATTACACTGTCCCACTTGAAGAGGAGCAGCCCTTCGAAGTTGCTGCGCAAAAAAAGGATGAGCGAACTGAAAAACTGGTTGAAGCTGAGCAGTGCCAGCAGGTAGAACTGGCGCGATCCGTAGCCCAGCAACAATGCCGTGGTGAATGTCACCACTAGGTATAATCCCAGTAGCAGCAGCTTGATAGTCAGCAGTAGGGGCAGGTGCTTGCCGATGAGCTGGGGATGCTGGGCAATGTTGCGGGTGTTGAAATTGGTGATGCCGATGTCAAGCAGTATGTTGAAGATATAGGCAAGGTTGAAGATGGCGAAATAAAAACCATACTCGTCGGCTCCCACAGCGTTCTGCACACCCACCTCTATCCCTAATAGCCAAAAGGGCTTGATGAGCAGGTTGAGCAGTAGCACCCAAAATAGTCCCGACAGCAGTTTCTTTTCCAAGATTGAAGTGTTTTTAATTCTTAATTCTCAATTCTCAATTTTTTATCGACCATTTCTCTTCCATATCCCAGTTTTCGCGTAGCTCAAGGGTCTTCTCGTAATAAATCACCTTCTCGGGTTGGCGATGCTGCCAATAGTCTCCGGCAGTCCATTGGCGGTTGCCGTCGGTGTCGACGATGGCGCGCAAGCCATACTTGCCCCCCTTCAGGTTGGCGAATGAGAGCTTTTGGCTTGCCTTGACGACACGTTGCTGAATCATGTCGCCCTTCTCGTTGGTGAGCTGTATGAGTAGCTCAACCGGTTCGGCAGTGCTGTCGGTGGGTGTATCGAGGTGGAGGTCGATGATTATGTTGCCGTAGTTCTCTGTCTTCGTGTACTCGGTGTTGATGGTTATCGAGTCGGCATTGCTGTGTTGGTAGATGTCGGTGAAGTGGTTGGGCATCAGGGTGAGGCGGTATTTCTCGCCCGCTTTGCCCTCGAAGTTGATTCGTGCACGGCTGCTGCCTGTTGGCTGTAAGTCGTAGGCCAGCGTGGTGCCGCAATAGCTGATGCTGCTGTCAGACAGGTGTAGGATTTCCACTACCGAGTCGCCCATGCCTGCCATGCTGTCGGTTATGGGGTTCTCAAATGCCACCCACAGCGTGTCGAAGTAGGGGTGCTTGGCTGCCACAAGGCTTCTCAGTATCGACTTCTTGATGCCCTGAGGCGTAGGTATATTGCTCTTGGGGGCGTTCTTTTCGCGGTATTGTGTCTTCAGTGTGTCCAGCAGGTTGGTGTCGCTGATTAGTAGTGTTATCGAGTCGCAGCTCTCCTTTTCTGTCCATAGTTGCAGAGTGTCGCGGGTGCCGTTCATGCGGTAATAGAGCAATCCCCCTTGGTCGTACAGAGGGCTGATGGACAAGCTGTCGCTCAATGGACATTGGGTGATGATTTCTATCTGTCCCTTTTTCTTAAACTCGCATTTGGTGACGCGTTGCGTCTCTTTCTTGAGTAGCGAGATGTGTAGGGCAATGGGCTTTATCTCCTCGGCCAAGGATGCGCTGTCGGCGGGTGTGAGCTGCTGGGTGTCTAGGGCGGCAAGTGTGTCGATTGCTCCAACGCTGTCTGTCGTGGCTGTGCTGTCGGCTGAGAGGGTGCTGTCGTGGCTTGCGGTGTCAATGGGTGCGGGCATCTTCTGTGCGGTCACCAGGCTGTCGAGGAATGCTGCCGCCTCGCCGGTGCCGAGCCTTAGGTTTTTGTCGGCATCTTCGTAGGCCAGCAGCAGATAGGTCCCCTTGCGCAAGTGGTTCAGCTCGAAGTTGCCCTCTTTGTCGCAGCGGGTCATATACATGGGGTGATTCTTTGCCACCACCGAGTCGCCACTGGGCATCAGCTGCCCAGCCGAGTCATTGGTGGACTGGGCATAGGCTACCACTGTCACCGTCTCTTTCCAAGGCTTCCCTGTGAAAGCGTCCAGCACCCGGCCCCTCAGGGTCATACTGTCGATGCTGCCCCCGGTTGAGAATACATATTCAAAACTCTTCAGCGGATTGCCTTCGTTGTAGTCCGCGATGCCTTCTTTGAATTGGAACAGATAGGTGGTATTCTCCCGTAGGGTATCTTTGATTTTCACCAATATGCCGCGTCCTTTGGTGCTGTATTCCGGCTTTTGCTTCATGGGGGGCGACACCAATATGTTCTCATCGGCACTCTTCACCTGCACATACTCGTCAAACATGATGAGGAATTCTTTTGCATCGAAGTGGGTGGTGCCGTTGGGCGGTGTGGTACCCAACACCACCGGCGGGGTTTCGTCCTTAGGGCCTCCTGTAGGGTAGCCCTGCTTGGCACAGGCATACAGCAGCAATGTAGTCATCGCCAGCGATAGTCCCATTATGGCGGCACATCTTACTCGTTTCATCATAGCTCTTCATATTTATAATCAACATCATCGCCCAGTGTCACCACCAGGTAGCTCGGCGTGTCCTTTTCTTCGTTCAGGTTGTCAGTCATCACATAGGGCACACCGCCTATCTGATGCTCCTCCTTGTGGTGGAAATGCCCCATCACCACCAGGCTCACATCGCTCTCGTCCATCAGCCTTAGCAGCTCGTAGTATTCATCTTCGGGCAGGTTGGCCGCCGGCGTAGTGCCGTAGTTGTAGCTCGTACGAAACAGGCAGGTGTGTGTCCCCACCACCACGTGGCGGTAGTCGCTGCGGTGCTGCAACACCTCGCGTAGCCATGCCAACTGTCGCTTGCCGTGAGTGGCATTGCCGCTGTCCAGGAATACAAATAGGTCTTTCGCCCCGCCCACCGTCTGCACCGTCACCGTATAGGTTGATGTGTGGAAATATTGCCTGTAGTACTGCTCGCAGTCGAAATAGATGTCGTGGTTGCCCAGGATGACGAAACAGGTGTCGCCACCCAGCCGTGCCACGCTGTCCATTAGGCGGAAAGGCCTCTCTCCGCTCTCGTTGGCTATGTCGCCCAGCACAATGCTGAATCTTGCCAGCGGGTCGGCATTCTCCCGCTCCACCACTGTCGCCACCCTTGTGGCATCGCCTTCGAGATGTATGTCCGAACAGACATACACCCTGTATCTCTCCGGCACCCCGGCTACGATGTTCTCGCCATGCTCCTTGTCCCATGCCAGCCAATCCTCCACACGCTCCTCGGTGTGGCTCCCGCTCGACCAAAACATACCTTTCACATCCAGCCTGTTGCACGAGCACAACGCCAAGGCTATTGCTGATAATATAAGTGTTTTTGCTTTCATACTCAGTTAATTCTTAAGGTGGGTTTTATTAATTGCCCTCAATTAAAGTCTTTTTTAGTTCTTCGCTGTGCTATCAGAAGTCCACCGGACCTCTTTCATATTGAATTCAAAATGTTTAATTCACATATTCTCTGATTCTCAAATTCTTGATAAATAGAGAACCCTTATTGTTTCTTGCCTAACTTTCTCTCCGCGCCCAGGTGCATAAACCAGCCGTCGTAGCTGGCCGTCAGGTTCAGCGACCCCACTGGGTGGACACCCACCTCAGCGTTCAGTCGTGTGCCGTCGTTCAGCGTATAGTATCCCTTGGCACTGAAAAACCAGTTCGCCACCCGCTCCACCACAAAGTCGTTGTAATTGCTCCAACGCACTCCCACATTCCACTGCTGCGGTTGTGTGTGGTTGTTCCACCAGCCTTCTATGGCAAACATCACGTTCATCGGCTCAAACACCGTGCCCATGCCCCCCTCAGTGCGCTGCACCAACGCCGCGCTGTAGCGGTTGCACAGCCCTAGGTGAAGGTCTGCATGGCGGGCACGCCACCCCAGTTGCAGCGCGCTGGTAAACTCCTGCTGGTCGAGCGAGGGGTAGTGTCGCCACAGATATCCGTTCTCCAACGTCAGCCGCTGTCCCTTGCTTGTAGTCAGCAGGGTTGCCATCCCGCCCAGTTTGGCGGCGATACGGTTGCTACTGGCATATTCCACGCCTGCGCCCAAAGAGAAGGTCTGTGACACCCTCCAGTCAGCCATCAAGGCACCTCCGCCCACCCCGTCGGTGGCATAGTGGTAGTCGTAAAAGCCGTAGCCCACCACCCGTATGGGCGTACTCCCGTGTACGCCCTCTATGGGTAAAGACGTACTCCCCTGTACTTCCTCCACCTGTCCCCATAGAGGCGTACTCCCGTGTATGCCCACCATAATCATCAGCAAAGCTGCAAATATTTGTTTTTTGATATTCATCATTTTGTCAATATTTTGTCAGATATTTCTTGCATCCTTGTGGCAAGTTCCCGATTGTTGTCTAGCAAGTTCCAAATCCCATCCTCGCTCAGCACGCCTCGTTTTAAGTCGGCGGGTAGCAGTCCCTTTTCGTCATCGGCAAAATCCCGTCGCCATTCCTCGCTATCCAGATAGCCGGCGAGCCTCTCCACCGCCTCTTGTGCCGCCTCATAGCGCCCCAATGCCTCCTCCATCTGCTCCACCGCCTCCACCGCCTCCTCCAGCCGCCGCTCCATCTCCTGTATGCGCATTATCCCCTCTTGCGAGGGTTCCGCCGTCAGGCGGGGGGTATGTCCCTGTGCTGAGGTATGTAAATCATCCATAAACTGCAGTCATTTTAAAATTGCAAAGATACACATTTTTTTTATTTTGTGTCAATAAATCCTCGGACTTGTTGTCGCGACTGGGCAACATGCATTGTGCCGTATAGTGCTATGGAGCGTTATTTCGTATTTGGGATTGAGTTGCATGGAATGGGTATATTATTTTATTACGTATTTCATCAAAGTTGCTAAGGATAAGCCTTCTGGCTCAGCACTCAAATGACCCTTTTTTATTATTCCGTCAAGACTCATCTTGGAGATATTCCATCTGACATTCTTAAACTCTTTTTCAGGCTCTGTGTCAGCAATATCAAAAACAACATAGTAGTCTGAGGTTGGAGAGTATAAACTAGAATAAGGCATTTTCCCCAAGACTGCTTTCGACATCACCCTCGGACCCCTGTTGCCCAGCCGCAGTAGGAGTTGCTTACTGTCGTTATGCAGCAAGACATATTTCGCTGTCGTGATTTCTTGTTTCAATCTCAAGGAGCCACTCTTTGTTCCTGTTCTGGTATTGTAAATCTTATTTTTGAGTATCCAATTTAAATGGTTCTCATCGCGAAATGATCCTACCAACACAAAAGTCTCCTCTGGTATCAAACTGCGATTATCACCATAAGGCTCTGGCATAGATTCACTGACCGTAAATGGCTCTTCTTTATGGATTTCATAAGTATGATATGCCATACGCTCGCGCTGTGAGGCTCTGTTTAGCATGTGTTCCAATATGTCGTGCAAGAAGTGTTCAATCTCCTTTGAGTCCTGTTCAAATCTGTCCGGACTGAGACAAAACGCTCCCAATCCGGGTAACACCTCATGAAAGCCTCTAAGTCTTTTGTTTTCTGTTCCGGGATAAAGAATGTATGCTCCGCTGGTGCGACGGATTGCATCTTTGTAAGCATGCATCTTAAGCAGATCCACCCGTTTGTATATGCCTTTTTCCTCCTCAAGTTTTTCTTGATTCATAATCAGCTCATCTTCGGTTAGGCCTTCATTGTCACTATCATTGAAAGTATGAACTTCATCTATGTCTTTGTCGTTAAGCAGAATCCTGTTCAGTTTGTACTTTGCATCAAAATGGACGTGAACGATGATGTCTTGCTTTTCTGCATCCTCTTCATTGATGCTTCCTGGCCATATCGATAGGGTGTAGTCTGGACGCATGTCGGTTGTCCACGAGCCGCTTCCATCTAATTGACCTGATCCTTTGAAAGTTCTGTTATAATACAGTTTGATTTTCAATGTGCGGGAGGCTTCACGAAATTCTCCACCCACCATTGTCATGCGGCCTTGTCTGAGTTCAAGATTGATGTTGTCCTTGTCGGTTTTTACCAACTTCTTTTCATCTGCTTCTGTCAGTTCCAGATGGAATGTCTCTTTGACTATGTCGAGCAACTTGAAAAACACCCAATACTCGTATAGTGCAGCCACATTACGCATTCCTGCCCGATAAACATTGTCGCCGCCTTTCCACGTTATTTGTGCTGCTAGTTTTGACATCATCCAGGCCTGCAACACTTCCCTGTAGCCGTCTTTCCTTTGCAATGCAGGACTGTTCAGTGTCATGACCTGCAGGTTAGCCACCTCAAGGAAGAAACTGCGGCTCAGCCATCCTGTCAGTTTCTTGGCTGTCAGCTCAGCCTCGTTTTTCAGCCTTGGGCTGGCATTGTCGCATTGCTGGATAGTGCTGCAAAACGAAGCAAACGATTGCAATACATATTTTACGAAACGGTTTTCAGCCACATCGATAGTGTCTCTCTTATAGGAGACATTCAGTCTGCGTGGTACACTTTCAATACCCAGGCCATCACTTAATGGCAGTCGGTTCTTGCTGGATGCAATCTGTTTTATTTCGTGTCGGCCAAGTCTTTTTACAGCACAGATGTCTTTTTCCACGGTCGTCCCTGTCCACTTGTGGATAGGATTGTAGAATATCTTGTTCTGGGCTTCTTCAAACTCTTCGCTGTCCACCAAAGACTTCATAAAAGCAAATTGCTGGTATAGCGTCTTTCCGTCTTCATTGACATCTACTTCAAACCGTTGTGTGACAGGTGCACCTTGCATCATCACCAAATCCGTAAAATGTCGAGTGATGTCGTGAAGCATGCTACGATAATCCTCCCTGTAATCCACTTTTACGGAACGCACCTCAAAGCTCACTTCCGTCTCAAAGCCCGATTGATTGGCAACAGGCAAAGTCAGGCAGCCGACATAGATGCCTGTCTTAATCAACCCTCTCGAAGGCGTACTTTTTGATGGGCGAACAAGTTCATGCTCTTTAAAGTAGTACCCAACTGCTGGCCCATGCTCACCTTGAAACTCATACTCATAATCCTCCCCCTCAACCAACTGCCATCTCGCTTCACCCAAATCATCAGCCTGCTCCTCCTCAAACACTTTCGCATTCGATGACAGAGGGTATATTGTCAGTCTTACACCTTCCAGTTTGTTGATGGGTATTACGAGAGGCTTATCCATACTATATCAGTATCGTCTTTACTATGTTGCGTAATCAGATTAATTTGTCAGACATCTGACATATTGAATCGGATTTGTCAGATGTCTGAAAATTTGGATACATCAGGTAAAACTTACGCATATTGTTCAGATTGGGACGACTGTATCCGCGCCCTACTTTTGCTCTGAGTATTCTGGCAAGATTAGCCAATAGCGATGTCCCGTATTTGGCGCGGGCATTGCCTTGCTGCTCAAATTCCACGATATGTTGCCCTATTCTCCAATAGGTTGTCTTCATGGTCTCATTGATGCTGATAGCCAAAGCCAATCTGCTTTCTTCAATCACTCGTACAATCCTATCGGCAAGAGTCAGCAGTTCCAAATCTGGCAACGCCACCTCTTTTTTCATTATTCCATTTGCCATACTCTAATCAGTTATTAGGCTTCTGCAAAACTAGTAAATCCGTTGTACACCACAGCGTGGTACATTCGTTGAATCTTCTCGGCCGACTCAGGATATTTGAAATCGGCCACATTGTACTCAGCATCTATTTCTTTGGCCACGCCGTCTTTCAGACAGAGTTTCCACATAGCAGTTAGCACGGTCACCAATTTCTTTTTGGAGCCATGCAGTTTGGGGAGTAATTTTTGCAAGATGGCGGTGTCAATAGCTTTTTCTTTCTGTAGTCCGTCCTTATCGTCACCAGAAAAGTGGAGATAACGGCATATTTCATTCACCGTGCGGTAGCCAAACTCAGCATTTACCTGCTTCAATTCCTTGAAGAAAGATAGTAAAATATCTTTTTCCTCACCATTCTTTATCTCAATTTGCGACTTTGCTTTCTCTACAAAATCCACAGCCATATCAGCGCAGGCCGAGTAGGCCTTTTCAAGGTGGATATCTTTTTTCTCGTCGAGATATTGCTTCATCTCCTCTGGTGCAATCTTGAACTCAATCACATTGGCGCGATCAAGCACCTTGGGGCTGAACATATAAGTGGTTTCATCCACATTGATGGTGCCGATGATAAACACATTCTTGGGGAGTGATATTTCTGCTGGTACATCCTCGCCACCATCCCATAGTTTTATTTTCTCTCCCGACTCCATTGCACTGAGG
This sequence comes from Bacteroidales bacterium, assembly GCA_017428115.1. Classification (GTDB taxonomy): domain Bacteria; phylum Bacteroidota; class Bacteroidia; order Bacteroidales; family P3; genus Colimorpha. Next base: position 40,271 of record JAFRRK010000048.1, read on the forward strand.
AAGTCAGCAAAGTAACGCTCCACCACGCTGAGGTTCATCTCGTCGAGAATCAAGAAATAGGGTTTTGTGGGATCGTATTCAGCACGCATCAGCAATTGCAATACGCCGCTTTCTGGCATCACATATTCGCCACTTCTCAACGCATTGGGATAACCCAGCAACGGCTCGCGGTTTGTCCAATCCGCCCCGATTGAAACCGTGCAAACCTGCTCCTCAATATTCTCGCTCATACATTTGGCAAAAGCCAACGCCAACTGCGTCTTCCCCGAACCCGCCAAACCACTCAGTATAACAAAAGGCTTTGCCAACAAAGAATAGGCAAGGCGTTTGATAAGAGTATCAGAATATATGAGACCGGTGGAGAGAATGTTTGCAATAACAGATGTTAATTGAAACGGTTGATATGTTTCAATTGTTTCTGAGGGAATCATAGAACGCCACATTAGTGAGCGTTGCTTACTTGTAATCCCTCGGTATTCCATTGGATGATCTGGATTGACGATAGTTGCGCTAAAATGCAATTGAGATTGATTTTGAATAGAAATATCATGTACAAACCAACATCCTTCAGGTGAACAGCCTATAGCTTCTTGCATTTTATCAATGCAAGACTGATTTGAGATGCCATTATACGTAATGTATGGTGCATAACTAATAATCAATCTCCCGTCATGACTTTTAGAATGTTCTCGAACAAGTAATAGAACAAATTGAGAATCATCAATTTTTATTTTATTAATAAATATCTCATGGAAAAGAGAGCATGTAATGACTTCTCTGTCACTGCTTCCGGCAGAAATATCCAATTTATCTCTTTCAGAAACACTCTTATATGTCATACCGATAACCATTTCAACCACTTCTGGTCTGAAGTCATCTATACGACATTTTCTAGAATCATTCTGACCGATTGAGGTTCCCCATGCTGGTGTTGCTGTTTTGCCTTCAATTTTTGAATTGAAGAACATTGAAGTAATATCTACCTTCATAATAGTTGAAAGAAAATGTGATTTAATAATATTCCAACAAGATTAACATCCCACCCATTGCCAGCTCTTCGCCCTAGTTTTGTATAGTTTTGAGTTGGAGGGAAGAGGATTTCGTTATTAATTCCATCCATGTGGAATCCCATAAGACGGAAGTGTTCATCTAAAGATAGCTTTCTGAAGCGTTCTTCCCCATTTTGCATTGGCTCAATAATGCGAATGACGTTATGTTCAGGAGGAGTGACTGTCATGCAGATTCTGTCATAACGAATTTTCCGATTGTATATATCATAGCAAAGAGGTTCATCAACATCAAAAATGTCATTATGATGTATTTCGTGTATTCGAGCAATTTGTCTCTGTGTTTTATATAAGTCAGGTGATGGATTTGGGTCAAGAAAATCAGCCAAATAACCTTGTAAAGGTTCTTCAGGTGGTACCAAGTTGAATTTTTCTGGTAACTGCCCCAAATACCCAAATATCCAAAGACGTTCTCTTGTTTGTGGAATACCATAATCTTTAGAATTAAGCACGGCATATCTGGTATCATATCCTATTCTGTGAAGCTCTTCTAAAATAATATCAAATGTGGCTCTCATCTTCCCTGTTAGCAGCCCCTTTACATTCTCCAGAAGAATGTACTGCGGCTGTTTGACTTCGCAAATTCTGATAATGTCGCCAAAAAGAGTACCACGCCCCCTTTCGTCATCCTGTCCTTGCCTTTTTCCTACAGTCGAAAAAGGTTGACATGGGAATCCTCCTGTAAATAAATCGAAATCAGGGCAACGTCGGCTATTGGGGTCTATTTGAGTAATGTCACCCAAGTTGCGAACATTTGGAAAATTATAGTGGTATAGTTCAATAGCGTCCTCATCAACCTCCGAATAACCAACTACGCGATGTCGAACACCTGAACGTCTCAATCCAAAAGTCGCACCACCATATCCGGCAAAACCTTCAAATACTCTGATAATATTATGTCTCGGTAATCTATGCATTATATTTTCTGTAGTTTTCAAAATGAATGTCCAACAAATCCTTGTCGGGAAGGAATCGTTTGGGCGTAATTCCAACATTTACATTAGGTCGCTTAAGGATATACCTCCGTCGCCAGCAAAAACGAGACTTTCCTTGTTGTGCAGGAGTAGTATTTTATCTTTAAAAGGTAACGTATCTATAACTTTGTCGTATTTATTCAACATTATCTTGTAAGCAACATCCTTGGATTGCCCATTAAGCAGTTGTTTTAGTCCTTCGATTGCACAGTCAAGAAAAGCGTCCTCCTGTTCTCCAACATAAAAAGGGGCAGAATAACCTACAAAGAGACTTAATCCGATACGCATTAGATTTGGACATAGGTTCTGAGCACACAAACATGAAATAGAGTAGAAACCTTTATTTGCAAAGTTGTAGTTTGTTGTGCGAGTTGTAACTACATCTGCATCATTCTCGTTATATACTCCATCTTCATCGCCGTGTGCAGCGATGAAACAGATTTTGTGGTCAGCCATAGGAGGAATGACATTGGCCTCTGTCAGTTCTGGTACGCCAACATAAGTATAATTATGGTTGTTGTCAACGCATATTTGTCGTGCTTCATCAGCGCATGACTGCATGAAGTTGTGCAAGACTGTACCAGGGTCATTGTTGCATGCTATAAAGATATTAGCCATTTGACTCCTCCGACTTTAGAAGTTGGTAAATATAGTATTCGTTCACCATCCCTTCAAATAATTTTCCGACCTCAGTCTGGAGTCGTAATTGCTTTAACATTTCCGCCCATGTGTATGAGTTGCCACCAGCCTCGCGGAAAGCAAATTTATCAGCATCTTCTGGATGTTTCAGTATCCATTTTTCAAGTATGCAGTCAAAACGTGTTTTCCAAAGATTTTTGATGCGATCAATAAGTTTGGAGGCATCAGTAAATGTACCATTATTTCTATCAAAAAACCAGATGTAGTCCTCATTAATCATTTCAATAATATCAAGACTGGATATTTGACTTATAGCATTTGCTGACATCATAACAATGTACAGTAATGATGTCTTTTCTCTAATCTGCCTGAGGACGTTGATCCCTTGTAACCCATAGCCGTCAAATTTACAATCAAGAAAGACAATCATTTGGTTATTCAGGTTATTCAAAACATAGGTTAGTCCTTCCGATGGGTCTTTGAACACAGACAGGTCCGCATCTTTCTGGAACTTCCCTATAGACCGCACAAAAGGGTTATCCAACCCTTCTCTCATATTATCATCAATAAAAACTATTTTAAATGACATGGTATTATTTTTTAAAAGGTAATACTATCTTTATGGTTGTACCAATTGAACCAAATTCACTATCAACAATTGATACCGATCCTTTTAAGGATTCTACACGTGTTTTGACAATATATAGACCAACGCCTGCACCACCTTGTTCTTGAGTTGTAGTGTTGTATAGACCAAAAACCCATTCTCTTTTTTCAATAGGGATACCGTTCCCATTGTCAGAGATCTTTATGACAAGATCTGCGTCCTCACTAACAACAGAACATCTAATCATTTTTTGATCTACATCTTTAAGTGCTTTAATCGAGTTGTCTAAGATGTTTTGAAGAATATCTCTAAAGAATTGTCGATGTGTGTTGCGTAAGGTTATTCTTTCGGGAATAATAATGTCCGTATTGATATTGTTGTTATCAAATTGTGGCTGATACTCATTAAATATTTCTCGAATTGTATCATCAAGTTGAATGTCTTCCGGTTGGATGTTAGATTGGGAATAGCTCAACATATAATCAATCACCCGATTAGCATTTTTAAATTCGGAGAACATCTCTTTAGCATATCTTGCAAATAAGGCATCTTCTTCCGGGTTTGGGAAGAACATGTTGAAATATTCAACCCTATCTCGTATTTTGTTTAATGTGGTACGGACGGCATGGGTAATATGTATTGCATATTCTTGCAATGACATTATACTCATGTAGATACTCTCTTTTCTGGCAAATTCTTTTTCGGCTTCTTTTTTGTTTCGAATAGCCGTTTTTACAGCCTTCCCTGTTTTTTTTGCTTGTTCTACTACAGGATCAAGTCGATCTTTTAGATTGGGGTTTTGTTGGGCAATTGTTTCGACAGACGAAATGAACGATTGTAAATCTTGCCCCGCAGACTCTAAAGTATCGCTATCTTTTTTACGTTTTTCATCTCGAATATGTTTCTTGTAGTTTTCAATAGAATCAAGTTGCGTTATGATGAAGTCCTTAAGATCGTGGTATTCACCGTTATCCACAAAATCTTGGCGATTGGTGGCATCAATAATATTGGGGTTTTCTTGTTTCGATATCTCAACAAACCCAATGATTTCTCTAGTGCTTACTCTATCGAAAAGGTTTCTCCATAATCTTTTGTCAATACCAAGAATGTCCCTTTTTTTATCATTATCAGATTCGTTTTCAGCAAAAGGTGTGGTGATGATGCCGTCGCGGTAGATTTTAATGCCATCAATTTGGCTATTAGGGAACTCCTTCCGATAGCGTCTGCGTGCAGCATCATCAAAATAGTATACTTTCATTGAAATGCCGCCAAATGACTTTATCGGAACTTGACGAATGTCAATTATACCAGTTTCTTCGTTATAAAAGGATGTATCCTGAGTTTTGTTTAATGGATGAAAATCAAGTGAGAAATTGATGGTTGCAATATTGACATCCTCTATAGATTTAGTAGCAATTGTATTTATTCCGTATTCAGGAGCAATGACTCTTATGGTCAATGGATAGGAGAGATTTGTAAATGGAGATACGAGTTTGGATGCCTCTACAATAAAGCGATTAATGTCATCTTTAAGCCAGATCTCTCGGATTTTGGTTATTTTGAGAGTTGTGCCATGCTCGGAAAGAGTCTGAGCTGGAGTGTAATCATAGTAATTATCAATGTCCGTAAATAGTGTTAATTGGCTGTTGGCCGTTTCAGTTTGGTTATAATATGAGGTCCAGTCTATTACAACATTCAGCCATTGATCATAATTGTTTTGCTTGGTAATGATTTTTACATTGTCACCAAGTTTGTCCACGGCGAACCGGCCTATTCCTTTTTCTCCCACGCATTTTCTGTTAAATGGAGATGGTGTATATGGATTCGATCGTTTATTGGAAGTCCCAATAACCATCCACTTGTCTCGTATATCAGAAAAAGACATACCAAAACCGTCATCAACAATACTAATGGATGAGTTGTCGTTGATTGTGCCTACATTACCAAATGTTATTGTGACTTCTGTGGCATTAGCGTCATAACAATTTTTGACCAATTCAAATAAAGCAGTAACTCGGTCGGTAATCAAGTCACGACCAATGAGTCTAAATGTGCTTACATCAAAACGCCATTTTAATGTTCCGGATTCTCGCATAAACTTAATTATTTCTTATATGTATTTTGATGCTTTCTGCGATGATCTCTCCTAATCTTGGTGGTACGGCATTCCCGATATAGCGGGATGCTTTTGTTAATGAAACTTCCTGTTCATTAGGGAAGAACCTATAGGATGTCGGAAATGTTTGGAATAGAGCTGCTTCTCTGGCTGAAATGGCCCTATCTTGAATAGGATGCCCAAAACGTCCGTTTCCAATACCTGTACAAAGTGTGGTCATGGTTGGCGCTGGCTCATCCCAAACCATTCGGCCATACACACTTCCAAAACTTTTACCACTTTTTCTTTTATGGCAATCCAACAACAATTCTTTCGGCCAATCTTTCCAACTGCCACCATAAGGCGTGACGTTAATTCTTCTTAGATTTAAATCAGATAAGGCTCTACATCTATGTAAAGGATCTGATATGCATGCCTCCCCCGCTTTTAATGGTGGTAGTTTTTCGATAGTATCACGAACAGTCACATATTCTTCTTTTTTATGTGTTGGAGGGATTAATTCAATTGTACCTAAACGAGAAGCTAGTAGAACTAATCGTTTCCGGGTTTGAGGAATGCCGTAATCTGGGCAATATACTACTTGATAATCCACTTGGTAGCCTTCCTCGTGCAACACTTTTACAAAATCTGCCAAAACGGATTTCAATTTAAATGAAGCTATTGCAGGTACATTCTCCATCGTAACAATTTCAGGATGTATTTCTTTTACAATACGTCCAAATTCGTACAAAAGATTGTATTTGTCTTTATCTTTGTGTTTGTTTGTATGTGCGTATGTGGAAAATGGCTGACAAGGCGCACAACCAGCGAGAACCCGAATGGCATTTTTCTTCTTTGAATAAAGTCTTTGGATTTCTTCGCCAGTTATCTTCTTTACATCTTTATAAAAAAAATGTCCACCCGTGTTGGTCTCGTATGCATATTTGCAAGTCCAGTCTGTATCAAATCCCGCAAGGATGTTAAAACCCGCAGTCTTCATGCCGTAGCTTAAGCCGCCGATTCCACAAAAGAGATCCACAACCTCAATTTGGGGAAGTCTACCGCGCCTTTTATGTCCTCTTTCTACTTCCATAATAATCTTGCTCATAGGACAACGCTTCTTATCTCAATATTATTCTTGCAGGCTTCGGCAAGCCCCTCGTAGGGAAGGCGGTAGGCTTGATGTCCTTTGAGTTTCGTCTGCTCCAGTGTATAAAGGCTTAGTTCGTTTCTATATTCGGCGTGCTCTTCCAGCATTTCATTCAGGCGGTATAGCGTTTCTTTGCTGTGGGTCGTCACAAACACCTGTTTGTTGGTGCTCACAGCAAGGGCGAAAATGGCTTCCCATAGCTTTTTGTATGCGGAATAGTGCAAGCCGTTTTCAATCTCATCAATCAGCAGGATGTTGTTCAAAGGATTGGCTGAGGCAGCGACAATGTTCAGATAACGCCGCAGGCCGTCGCCCATCATGTTGACTGCCAGCAACTGGTCAATGCCTTCCAAGCCGATGTATGCCACACTATTTAGTATCTCCCATGTGGTGATGCGGCTGTCGAAGAGTTTCAGCTGCTCGGTTACGATATCCTTCCTCTTCCGTTTTGCCAGCTCAATCAAATCATTAGCGGGGGTGCTTCCCCCAAGGTCAGAAGACAAATAAACTGCACTGTTCTTTTCGAGATAGTTCTCAGCTGGTTTCTTGTTTGAGTTAAATCCTTGCTGGTTAACAGTGATGCTGCTCTCATAACTGTTTTTTTGGTTGCAGGATTCAATATCAAAAACCATCTTCAGCGTATTCTGGAAGGTCTTTGTCTCAGAAGTGGGTAGTTGTCCTGCCGGCATATCGGACTGCGACTTTTCGTCAAAGACATAGGTCAAATATAAAGCAAGACGACGCTTGGTTTCATCGAACATCTCGGATGAAATCTCTGGACTCACTTTCAAGTCGTATTTATGAAACATATAACCAAGGTCTAATAAACTGCTGTGGTAACTGCGTGACCTAATAGAATTGATGGTTTGGGGCAGGTCAGGATTGGACATTCCCACTAGCAACAACAGGCATTCCAAAATAGAACTCTTTCCAGAACTATTCTGCCCAAGAAAGATATTGACCCTCGAAAAATCCTCTATTCTCAGGTGGTCGATGCCTCTGAAATTCTTTATTTCGATATTTTTGAATCCGTCCATAGTGTTGGCTTGTTTGTGTGGCGGTTTTCTACTTGTTTGTCTTTCTTTGTATTGTGTGGGGATACAATATCCCTTAAATATATATATTAACTTGCAAAAATACGAAGAAAAAAAGAATTATCATAAGAATAATTCTATAAAAATAGTTTTTTAACAATGAGTTGAAAACACAATAAATCGACCTTTTGGGCGTTATGAGGGTGTTTCTTTTAATCGTTGACTGACATGGATGTTTATCGACATGAGGTGAAGTATTATGAGTGCGACCGGATGGGGATTACGCACCACTCGAATTATGTGCGCTTTATGGAGGAGGCGCGGGTGGACTGGATGGACCAGCTGGGCTATGGCTTTGACCGGATGGAGGCGGAAGGGGTGGTGTCGCCCGTGGTGTCGGTGGAGTGCGCTTATAAGCACCCTACTACCTTCAAGGATGTCGTCGAGGTGGAGGTGAGCGTGCTGGAGATGAGCGCGTTGAAGATTACCTTCGGATACACTATGCGCGCCAACGGCCTGGTGTGCTGCACCGCCCGCAGCGTCCACTGCTTTATGGAGAAGGGTCGTCCGGTGCGCTTCGCCGAGCGATTCCCACAGCTCTACGAGGCCATCTGCCATCTGCCGTCGGAGTAGCCCAGTGGTGGCACGGCACCGCCTAGTTGTGGCTTTTTTGTTGCCAATCGCTGACTGCTCATTTGCTGTGGCAGGGTGGGAGAAGTGCCTCGCAATTAGTAAGATACGGTAGGATAAGGTACGAAGCCGTAGCGTCGGGTACGAAGCGCAGGAATGAAGCAATCCTTTTGATTGTCTGCTATTAAAGACTTTGTTAGTTTTCGGCTGTGCTATCCTGCATGCAGGCAGACAGTTCGGAAAGACCACCGGGCTTGTTTCATTTTAAATTCAAGATGTTTGATTTGCAAATTCGATAATTCTCAAATTCTGGATAAATAGAGGTTCATCTTCATAACCCTGTGTTTACAATACGGAAAAGATTATTATCTTTGCAAGACAAAAGATAATATATGGAAGCCACGAAGGAATTGTTGAAGTTGCTGTTACCAGAAGACTTACGGGACAGCTTTGAGATTGTAG
>JAFRRK010000049.1 GCA_017428115.1 Bacteroidales bacterium
AGAGGGTGTGGCTGCTTCATCTTCGAGACGGCATGCTTTGCTGCTATTGAAACGCATTGGCTTGTCGCCACACCCTTGCCTTCACCATTTTTATTTTGCAAAGTTACTCATAATTTCACGATGCAAATATACGAGAGACGCAACATTGGGACATGTTGGCAAAAATCAGTCATACTTTATACTAGAGCGTTTCATATTTCATAAACTATTTGTATCTTTGCAGTGCCGTAATTAATAAATCTATTATGGAATTAGTTGAGAGACAGATGTATATGGGAAAAGTCACCGATCGGTGGGGTGAGGTTTTTGCCATTGTGCTTGCAAGGCTGCTGCGTGTGGGCAAGAGTTGCATAATGCGATTACTGAGGGATGAGTCGTCGCTTAAGGACAATGTGATATCCATTGACAATGAGCAACGGCAGTCCGACAGCATCCGTCCCCATTAGGATTTGAACGAATATAATGCTGCTCATATGGTGGAAGGGAAGCACAACCATATTATGATTGACGAGGTGGCGGATGTGGAAGATTTCGAACACACGTTTCACAGCTACTATAATAATAACTTCAGAAATAATAACTTCAGAAGGGTTTTGGTATGAAAAGACAATTATTTCTATTATCGATTGCTTTGTTATTGCTGCCTGCGATGGCAGTAGGGCAGAGCGATGTCACCAGGCGGGTGAGCGCCTCGGAGATGGGCTACAGAGGGCAGGTGAAGATGGTGCAGAGCACTGAATTTAGTATGGACTCGGCTAATAAGTTCTTTGTCACTACGGCTGAGGAGTACAACGAGAAGGGCTTACGGACAGAGATGTCAACTATCGAAAACATCTATCAGACCGACTACCATTATGAGTATGACGACAATGGCCAGCTGGTCTATTATCAGCTAACCGATGCCGAAGGGGGGAAGGACAGCATTGTATTCCATTATGATAAAAACGGCTGCCTGTTTGGGTATGACGAATACGGGTTCAGTCCCGACCCTAATGAGGGGAATGATGTGACCGTCTTCGCTATAGTCTGCGATGAGAAGTGCCGTGTGGCCCAATGTGCTTCGGTGTGGGAGGACACGATAAGGTATCTGTATGACAATGCTGGCCGACTGATTTCAATGACCGGACAAGGACTGCCGGAACAGATAGTGACATTACATTACGACCAAGATGGCCGCCTGGTGAAGGTCCGTTCTGGTTCAAAACATTATGAGGAAACCCACTATCGCTATGATGAGCGTGGCGACACCATAGAGTTGTGGCACACCAATTGGGAGCACTTTGAGGGGGAAAAGGGCAATCGAGAAGTAGGCGAACACAAATACTTCAAGTATACGGAATACGACAACCACGGCAATTGGACCCAAGCCACCGTCACGGTGAAAGAGAATCGCTGGAGATACACCTATTCGATAATTAGGACCTTTGGGTATTACGAATAACCTCAGGAATAAGGACGAAAGCCTTTATCCGGCTCACAAGAACGGATAGTGTTGAAAAAAAATATCTCTTTGTTACAAATAATTTGTGTAACTTTGTAGCATGGAAACTATGCCTAAAAATAGTGTAAGACGTAAGGAACGAATGTCTTACGACCAGGCCTTCACTATCAACGGTGGCAATAAGCCGCCGCAGGCGGTGGATTTGGAGGAGGCGGTGCTGGGAGCGTTGATGCTGGATGCAAACGCGCTGAACACTGCCATTGAATTGCTGCACGAAGAGTATTTCTATAAGCCCGAGCACCAAGTCATATTCCGAGCCATACATAAACTGTTTGAGCAGAACCAGCCTGTCGACATGAGGACGGTGACTACCCAGTTGCGCAAGACCGGCGAGCTGGAGGCAGCTGGCGGAGCCTATTATATAACCGAACTCACCAGCCATGTGGTGAGTGCGGCACATATCGAATACTATTCCCGAGTGCTGAGCGAGAAGTATATAGGCCGTGAGCTGATACGTATCTCCACAGAAACAATCACCAACGCCTACGACGAAACCACCGATGTGGTGGACCTTTTGGACAAGACCGAAGGGCGTCTGATGGACATCAACGATAAGAACTTCAAGACTGATTTCCACCCTATAGGCGACCTTGTCTTTGCCGCCACAGAGCAGATTAACGAGGCCTCGCAGCAGCCAGATGGACTGGCGGGAATTCCCAGTGGATTTCAAGAACTGGACCGCATCACGGCGGGTTTTCATCCCGGCACGCTTATTATTCTTGCAGCCCGTCCTGCCATGGGTAAGACAGCCTTTGCCTTGACTATGGCTCGCAACATGGCCGTGCAATTCAAGAAGCCTGTGGCCTTCTTCTCGTTGGAGATGACGGGTGTGGAACTGGCCATGCGTTTGATATCGGGCGAGGCTCAAATACCGGGCGACAAGCTGAAGAAGGGCGAGCTACTGCCCTACGAACGGGTGCAGCTGGAGCAGCGCACCCAGGCACTCAACGACGCCAAGCTGTTCATTGACGACACCCCGCAGCTCACCATCTATGAGCTTCGTGCCAAGTGTCGCCGTCTGAAACAGCACCACGACATACAGATGGTCTTTATTGATTATCTGCAACTCATGTCGGCAGGCAGCGATGCCATGAGCCGCAATGGCAACCGCGAACAGGAGATTAGCACCATCAGCCGCCAGCTGAAAGCCCTGTCGAAAGAGCTTGGCATACCGGTATTGGCCATGTCGCAGCTGAGCCGAGCAGTGGAAACCCGCGGTGGCACCAGAAAGCCTATGCTGAGCGACCTACGCGAGTCGGGAGCTATCGAGCAGGATGCCGACCTAGTGATGTTCATCTATCGCCCCGAATACTATGGCATCGAGGAGGACAACGGCCCCACGGCAGGCATGGCCGACATAATCGTTGCCAAGCACCGTAGCGGTGGAGTAGGAGAGGTGCGTCTGCGCTTCGTGGGCAAATATGCCCGCTTTGAGAACAAGGAATTTGTGCCCACCGACCAAATGCTCAACAGCACTATGCCTCAAAATGTGGCTTTTGACCAAGGCGGCAAGCCTACTCTTTTAGTCGATTCAAAGATAAACCGTCTTGACGACAACAATCTTCCCGACCTGCCTCCCGACCAGGACGTACCCTATTAGAAGTTAAACAAAAAATATAAATCAGCAAATGGAAAACATTGAGAATCTTACCAAACAAGATCTCCTAAAGGAGACCATCAAACACATCGACATCAAAAAATACGACTCCACCGAGTTGATTGATGCCATGCGTGGCATGTCGTTCACCAGTCGCGACACCGCTCGTGCAGCCGATATTCTGACCATGATGTGCAAGGAGAAGGACTGCACCAACATACTGACCATTGCCGGCTCGACCAGTGCGGCAGGGTGCATGCAGGTGTATGTGGACATGGTGCGCAATAAGATGATTGACGCAGTGGTGGCCACTGGCGCCAGCATCATCGACATGGATCTCTTTGAGGCATTGGGTTTCAAACACTATGTTGGCACAAAAGAGAATGTCATCCCCGATACCAAACTGCGTGAGCTGTATATCGACCGCATCTACGACACTTTCATCGACGAGGAGGAACTACAGGCATGCGACAACGCCACCTACGAACTCGCCAACATGCTAGAGGCACGTCCCTATAGCAGCCGCGAGTTCATATACGAGCTGGGCAAATGGCTGCACAATGGTCGTGGCGTGAAGAAGGACAGCCTGATACAGACCTGCTACGAGTGTGGTGTGCCCATCTTCTGTCCCGCCTTTAGCGACAGCAGTGCAGGCTTCGGCATTGGCAAACACCAGTGGGAGCGCGCTCAAAAAGGTGAGAAATACCTGAGCATCGACTCTGTGTGCGACTTTGTCGAACTGACCAAAATCAAGATGAACTGCCCTGAGAGCGGCCTCTTCATGGTGGGCGGTGGTACGCCTAAAAACTTTGCACAAGACACCGTGGTATGTGCCGAGATACTGGGCTATGAGGTGCCCATGCACAAGTATGCCATTCAAATAACCGTGGCTGATGTGCGCGACGGTGCCTGCTCAAGCTCCACACTGCTGGAGGCCGGAAGCTGGGGCAAGGTGAGCGAAGAGCTTCAGCAGATGGTGTATGCCGAAGGCACTACCGTTATACCCGCCATAGTCTCCTATGCCTATCACAACGGCTGTTGGAAAGACCGTGAGTATAAAAACTGGCAGAAACTATTTGAGAAATAATCAACTGCAAGGTCGTCAAGGAGTCCCCTCCTTGACGACCTTACACATTAAGCCACAGCAATAAATAATATCCCTTATCCACCAACAAAGCATCTTATGGAAGAAAAAATCCGCAAGCAGCTGCGCGAGCTGCTACATCAAGAGGTGGTGCTGGCCACAGGCTGTACCGAGCCTGGTGCGGTAGCCCTCTGTGTGACCAAGGCCTGCGAATTGTTGGGGCGCGAGCCCGAACATGTCGAGCTGAACCTTAGCAAGAATGTGTTTAAAAACGCCATGGGTGTGGGCATTCCTGGCACTGGTATGATTGGACTTCCGATAGCTGTGGCTGTGGCCGTGGTGGCAGGCGACTCACGTCGACAGCTGGAAGTGCTGACAGTGCCTGCCGAACGTGTGGAGGAGGCCAAAAGATGGTTGGCCAACAATGCCTCCCGTATCAATATAGGTGTAAAAGAACCCTGCGACAAGCTTTATATCGAATGTACGTGCACTGCTGGCAACGATACCGCTACGGCCGTCATAAGCCGTAGGCACACCAACTTCACCTACTTGGCCCACAACGGAGAAGTGCTGAAAAACAACACCATCACCGCCCCCTTGGAAAGCCATATCGACAAGTCTGCCGCCGACGAACTGGAACTCTCCGCACGACTGGTCTACGACTATGCCACCACGGCTCCAATCGAAGAACTGGAGTTTATCCGTGACACAGTGAAGTATAACGATGCTGCCGCCACCGAAGGGCTGAAAGGCTATGGCCTGCACACAGGTAAAATACTGATGGAAAATGCTGCCGGAGACATCGTGCATACCGTGGTGGCACGCACTGTGGCCGCTTCTGATGCCCGTATGGACGGCTGCACACTACCCGTCTACAGCAACAGCGGCAGCGGCAACCAGGGCATCGCCTGCACACTGCCTGTCTACAACTACGGCAAGGCCAAAGGCTGCTCCGACGAAGCCATCACACGCGCTTTGGTACTGAACCACCTGATGTCTATATATATCAAGCGGGGCATTGGCCGACTCAGCGCCCTCTGCGGACTCGTCAACGCCAGTATCGGTGTCACCTGCGGCATTGTATATCTGCATGGGGGCAGTTTCGACCAAATGTGTTTCGCCATCAAGAATATGATTAACACCATTGCCGGCATGGTATGCGACGGAGCCAAGCCAAGCTGCGCTCTGAAGATGAGCACCGGGCTATATAGCGCCTTTGTCAGTGCCGAACTAGCCTATCACGACTGCGTTGTCGATGCCACCGACGGGCTGAGCGAGAGCGATGTCGACTGCTCCATCCGCAATTTGGGCCGCCTTGGCTGCGACGGTATGGACCAAGTCGACGACATGGTGCTAGACATTATGACCCATAAACAATAAATACGAAACAATAGCGTTATATAGAGGAAAAGTTGTTATCTCATAGTGGCATAAACCGGCATGTGTTAATAACTTTCTTCGAAATATTTGTGATACGTGAAAAATAATAGGTAATTTTGCAAACTAAAAATAATTAGTAATAACATGGAAAATAGAAAAGAAGAACTGTATTCGCAGGCTATTCCTGCTGGTAAGCGTCGTTATTTTTTTGATGTGAAAGAAACCCGTGGTGGTGACAAATTCATTACCATTACCGAGAGCCGCCGCCTCTTTGACAATAACACCGGCGAGTATTATTACGACAAGAACAAGATTTTCCTCTATAAAGAAGACTTCGAAAAGTTCCAGAAAGGTTTGGCAAACGCCTTCTCATTTATCGAAACAGGCATCGAACCCGAACCCGTGGTGGTGGAAAACGATTACGACTACGATGGCGAGCATCGCGACTACCACAAAACCGATTTGGAGGACATCGACTTCAAATTCTAAAGCATTTCAGTCATGGGAAAGATAATCTCTGTCGCCAATCAGAAGGGCGGGGTGGGGAAGACCACCACCGCCGTGAATCTCAGTGCAGCGCTGGCGGTGATGGAGTACAAGGTCCTTCTTGTTGATGCCGACCCCCAGGCCAATGCCACCTCGGGGCTCGGCATCAACTCTGACGAACTAGAAAAGAGCGCCTACGAATGCTTTATGGGGCAGGCGGACATCCACGACTGCCTCATCGTCACCGATGCCCCCAACCTCACCCTGCTGCCCACACGCATCGACCTTGTGGGTGCCGAGGTGGAACTGGTCAACGAAAAGAACCGTGAGTATTTCATTTCCCGTGCACTAGAGCCTGTGCGCGACGATTACGACTTTATCATCATCGACTGTAGCCCCTCTCTGGGTCTCATCACCGTCAATGCCCTCACAGCTAGCGACTCAGTCATCATCCCCATACAAAGCGAATACTTTGCACTCGAAGGGCTGGGCAAGCTTCTCAACACTGTGCGCATCGTCCAGACCCGCCTCAACCCCAAACTCAATATCGAGGGACTGCTCATCACCATGTACGACTCGCGTCTGCGCTTGGCCCGTCAGGTGGTTGAGGATGTGCGTTCGCATTTCAAACGCCTGGTATTCGATACCCTTATCTACCGCAATACCAAGCTGGCCGAAGCCCCAAGCTACGGCAAGTCCGTCATCATGTACGACGCCACCTGTGCCGGGGCAGTAAACTATCTCAACCTTGCTACCGAACTGCTTAGGCGCAACAAAATGAAACCCACCGCCACACACGATAACTAACACATTCAGAATTCAGAGACAATGGCAAGTAAGAAACCTCCTATTCCAGGTCGCGGTTTGGATGCCATCTTAGGCAGCATAGACATCGACACGCTCAATGGCAACGAGTCGGACGTCACCGCTGCCATCAGCATGGTACCTATCAGCGACATAGAGGCGAACCCTTTCCAACCCCGTAAGGAATTTGACGACACCTCCCTCCATGAACTCTCCCAGTCCATCCGCGAGCAAGGTGTCATTACTCCCATCACCGTACGTCGCATGCCCGATGGCAAATATCAGCTCATCGCTGGCGAACGCCGCCTGCGTGCATCTCAAATGGCCGGACTCACCGAGCTGCCTGCCTACATACGTGTGGCCACTGATGGACAGATGATGGAAATGGCACTGGTCGAAAACATCCAGCGCGAGAACCTCAACGCCATGGAGATTGCCCTCTCCTACAACGCTCTCATCGAAGAGTGTCAGCTCACCCACGAACAACTCAGTCAGCGGGTGGGCAAGGACCGCTCCACCATCACCAACTACCTGCGTCTGCTCAACCTGCCGGCCGAAACACAGCTCGCCCTCAGTTCGGGACAGATAAGCATGGCCCACGCGCGCGCCCTAATCAATGTGGAAGACCCCGAACAACACATCGCCATCCTCCACGAGATTGTCAACCGCCACCTCTCCGTGCATCAAACCGAGCAATTGGTCAAAGCCTCCAAGAGCACCGCCCGTCCCCGTGTCACCAACAAAGAGGAGCTGCCTCCCGCCCACTGCGCCACTCTCTCACAGATGCGCGAGCGACTGCACTCCGATGTGGAAATAAAGCGCTCCCGCCGTGGCAAAGGCACCATGACCATCCATTTCAACAACGACGAAGACTTTGAACGAATAGTCCGACTACTGAACATTTAGTACCGCCCACTACCCAAAGCCTACCGTGCAACGACGTCTGCTCATATCTCTACTACTGCTTGTGGCAACCGTCTCGGTCCAAGGCCAAGAGCTTATCGATGTACGTCCCTCAGCTGTTGTGGATGCTACGCCCACCAAGGAGCACAACCCTACCAAGGCGTTGCTCCTCTCCATCATACCTGGAGCGGGGCAGATCTATAACGGGCAGGCCTGGAAAGTGCCCATCTTCTATGCCGCCCTCGGCGGCGTGGGCTACATGGTCTACTCCAACTACACCGAGATGATGATGTTCAAAAACGAGTATCTTCGCATCGGCTACAATGGCCGCTCTACACTCGACGACTACAGCGACTATCCCGGCAGCAGCATCTACAACCTCTACCAGTCGAGCAACAAAAACTTCCAGCTCTTTGTCCTTATCACCACCGCCGTATACGCCTTCAACCTGCTCGATGCCTATGTCTTTGGACACCTTTACGACTTTCAGGTGAGCGACGACCTCTCGCTCAGCCTATCGCCCTCGCTCACCACCCTCCCCGCCACCCACCACGCTATGGCTCCCACGCTTAGCCTATCACTCTTTTTTTAGCTCATAGACAGACAATAGAAATAAGTAAAACGCATAAACAACATTACACAACAACACCATGAACCCATTCCTAATGATTCAAGCCGACATGGCTGAAGCCCAAACCACCGTCGACAGCCTTGCTGCCACATCCGCCCCCGTCGAACGCATCTCACTCTGGCAGATGGCATTGAATGGCGGTTGGATTATGCTCGTATTGGCATTGCTGTTGGCATTGGCCATATACATTGCTGTCGAGCGTTACCTGGCCCTGCGCCAAGCCGTCAAGGACGACGACGACGACCTCTTTATGAGCAACATCCGCAGCTATATCCACAAAGGCGATGTCGATGGCGCCCGTGCCCTCTCCAAACAGACCAACTCACCCCTTGCCCGCATGGTGGACAAAGGCCTCTCACGTCTGGGACGTCCGCTCTCCGACATACAGGCTGCCATCGAGAACGAGGGCAAACTCGAAGTGGCACGCCTCGAGAAGCGTGTCTCACTCGTCGCCACCGTAGCCTCTCTGGGCCCCATGATTGGTTTCCTTGGCACCGTCACCGGCATGGTCACCTGCTTCCAGGACATGGCCTTTGCTGGCAACAATATCGAAATCAATACCCTTGCAACCGGTATGTACCAAGCCATGGTCACCACCATCGGCGGCCTCATCGTCGGCATCATCTGCTACTTCCTCTACAACGTCCTCGTCACCCGCATCAACAAAGTGGTCCTCGATATCGAAGTCCGCGCCACTGAGTTTATGGACCTCCTCCACGAACCCGCCTAAAACCCTTCAGCCATGATTGAGACTAGAAACAAACTGACCATCGAGAACAACAACTCCACCATGTCGGACTTGGTGTTCCTACTATTGGTCTTTTTCATGATGACATCCACCCTCATCAGCCCCAACGCCGTCAAACTGCTACTCCCCGAAAGTGGCAGCAAGACCATGGCCAAGCAGAATGTCACTGTCTACATTGATGAGAACCACCAGTTCCAAGTAGGCGACATCCCCACCGATGCCGACGGGCTGCAACCCCTTATCGCCTCTGGTATAGAGCCCGGCATCACCGATGCCTGCGTAGTGCTCCGCTCCGACAAGACCGTCCCCGTACAATATGTTGTCAATGTCATCGATGCCGTCAACGCCATCAATGAGCAGACCGGTTCCAAACACAAGGTCATCCTGGCCACCTCGCCCAAGAAATAACATATACCCCATTCCATGAACCAAGAAAAGAAAAACCAATTCATATCGGGATTTATCACCCTGATGGTGCTGGGCGTGATAGTGGTCATCTGTCTCGCCTTCGGCTACGACCCTCCCGACCCTCCCATTCCCGAAGAGGGTGTCGAGGTCAATCTTGGCAATAGCGACAACGGCCTTGGCGACAATCCCATGCCCGCCTCCTCCGAGGCATCCAGTGCGCCCCGTCCCGTCTCTGCCACCGAGCAGATAGCCACCCAGCGCACCGAGGCCACCACACCCATCCCCACATCCGAGAAACCCTCCACCGCCAAGACCGACAACACCACACCCACCACCACCAAGCCCGAGCCACCAAAAGAGCCCGAAATCAACAAAAACGCCCTCTTCAATGGCAGCCGCTCATCCAACAAGAACAAGCAGGGCGGCAGCGAGGGTAAGACCTATGGCTCAGGCAACCAAGGCAAAGAAGGTGGCGACCCCAACAGCAACCGCTACGATGGCACCCCCGGCAAAGGCGGCGCCGGATTCAGTCTCGCCGGACGCAGCGCCCGCGCACTGCCCTCGCCCAACACCAACACCAACAAAGAAGGCAAGGTGGTAGTAAAGATATGGGTCGACCGTGCCGGCAACGTCACCCAAACCTCTGCCCCCGAAAAAGGCTCCACCCTCACCGACCAAGCCATCGTCAACCAGGCCAAGACAGCCGCCATGAAGGCCAAGTTCAGCCCCAAAGAGGATGCCCCCGAGGTACAGACCGGCACCATCACCTACGTGTTCCGCAACAACTAACACACCATGGACGAACCTATCCGCATCGACAAATACCTATGGGCCGTGCGCCTCTACAAGACACGCAGCCTTGCCACCGATGCCTGCCGCTGTGGTCATGTGCGCATGAACGGGCAGCCCCTCAAAGCCTCGCACGAAATCAAGGTGGGCGAAATCTACGAGATATCTATCGAACAGCTCCACCGCGTTGTAGAAGTGCGCCA
The DNA here is from genome assembly GCA_017428115.1 of Bacteroidales bacterium. Classification (GTDB taxonomy): domain Bacteria; phylum Bacteroidota; class Bacteroidia; order Bacteroidales; family P3; genus Colimorpha. The sequence goes on from JAFRRK010000049.1 coordinate 10,535, forward strand.
ACTGCTAGGCAATAGGGTAGGGGCCAAGCTGGTAGAAAACTACCTCATCGACCGCACCCCACAAGAGGAATATGAGCGCATACAGCTCATCCGCCAATATGCCTTTGAAAAACGCGACCGTGGCTCCGGCCGCCCCACCAAGCGCGAGCGTCGCGACATCGAAGAATTCAAATACAAGTAACCCTTCTGAGCTAAGCACTAGGCAAGTAGGTTGTTCCCTACACCACTTCCTAGTCCTTAGCTCATATTGTATACAACAAATAATCTTACCCCTCCTTGCAATAAATAATCAAAACCAAATACATAATAACAGATTCGACCATGAACGAAGAAGAGGTCATACGCGACATATTGGCAGGCAACGTAAACCGATATGAAGAAATAGTGAAAGAATACCAAACCATCGTCGCCAACCTCTGCTTCAAAATAGGTGGGGCAGGCATCGACATCCCCGAGATGACCCAACAGGTCTTCGTCGAGCTCTACATGGCCCTTCCCCGCTTCCAGTTCAAGTCGAAACTGAGCACTTTCATCTACCGCATAACAGTCAATGTCGTCTGCAAGGAAATCAAACGACTAAGCCGATGGGTGACACCCACCGAAGACATCATCCCCCCCGAGGTGCCTTCCTCCGACTACAATGCCGAGCAGCAAATCATCCGCAACGAACAGGCCCACCAACTCCACCAGGCCCTCGGCCGCCTACACCCACAACAACGCACCGCATTGGTGCTCTACACCTTTAATGACTTCTCCTACAACGACATTGCCGAAGTGATGCAATGCACCACCGCCAAAGTCGAGGCACTCATATTCCGTGCCCGCAAAAACCTTAAAAAGATGCTCTCCTAGCATCACCACTCTACTACCATTAGCTCATCGACAACAACACACAATTAATATATCAACACCTCAACACCATCAGATTAATGACTGACAACGACATACTACAACAGCTGCGACAAATGCGCTACCCCGACACAGTCGACGTGCTCCAGCCCGTCATGCAGCAGGTGCGCAACAAACCGCTGCTCACACCCCAACCTGCCACCACCCACCGCCTACGACGCATCACCACCGCCGTGGCTGCAAGCCTCATCCTCGCCGTAGGGGTCAACATGCTCCTACTCTTCACCCACGACTACGACGAAACCCAAATCAGCAACATGATTGCCGATGTATATAACTATCACGCCAACTACGACAACATGGCTGAAGCCGGTTTCGGACTAGGCAATATCGAAAACCTTTACTAACCCCTTAAAATATGAAAAGAATAGCCACACTACTACTCGCCCTCCTCCTGGGCGCGACAGTCATGGGGCAGCAAAGCCACCCCAACGGACGCCACCACCACAAACCTCCTAAAATCGAAGAGATGGTCAACGACCTCTCTGCCATCCAGAAAAAACGGCTCAACACCGTCATGGAAAACAGCCGTAAGGAGGTCGACCGCCTGCAGGCCGAACTCGACAAGGTCCGCAAACAAATCCACACCCTCACCAACCAAGACGGCGACAACTCCAGCCAGCTCTTCCCTCTCTTCGAACGCGAGGGCGAACTCCGAGCCCAAATCTCAAAGGAGATGTATCGCACACGCCTACAAATCGACGAAATACTCACCAAGGAGCAGCTAGCAGCCATGCGCAAACGCCTTGCTGACAACAGCAAGAAGGAGAGACCCAAGGAGCCCTCCATGGCCCCGGCCAAGGCGGGCGATGCTCCCTCCTCACCCTCCGACCGCCCCCATCGTGCCCCCCGCCGATAAGGTGTAACCTCACTAGACATTATCACACAACCCCCTGATTGGCAATGAATCGTATACAATTCATTGCCATTTGTTTTCGCTCTAGTACAACATATGACTGTTTTTGGCGTATAGGTCATTTTGCAGGATGATTTTTTGTACTTGTTGTCAATAGGTCAAATTGCAGGATGGCCATTTCAAAAAAAATCAGTACTTTTGCCGCGCAGTTTGAAGCATAGCGGAGCTCTGCTGGGGAGCAACTC
>JAFRRK010000050.1 GCA_017428115.1 Bacteroidales bacterium
AACATGTCCCAATGTCGCGTCTCTTCGAGACGCAGAATAGTAGGGGTTTCATTGACCCCACACTACGTTCCTTGTGTGGGGTTATTGAGATTCAGCCTCTTCGAGGCTGTAAAAAATCAGTCTTTTATCAAACTAGAGCCAAAAGAAATTATAATATGACATGGAATTACCGTTCGCGTATAGAGGCGGTAGATAATATGTATGAACAGACTTGTGTTGATTATATAATAATAATGAGGAAGGTGTTTTTTGTTGCCTGTTGGCTGCTTGCGCTGTCGGTATCGGCAGGGGCGCAGGGGTATGACACGATTTCGCCGGGGTCGAGAATGCCCGGGTATCACTATTCTTGGTGGTACGACACGATGCCAGTGTATTATGACACGGATCGTTTCAATGGGTATGCCATGAACCGTTTGAGGATGTGGACGCACCAGTATGAAAATTATTATCTTGTTTTGCATTCGGAGTATGTGGAGCATCCGGCGGCTATTACAGGTGTGGGGGTATGGGTGGTGGACGAGACTATGATCCCCGAAGAAGAATGTCACGTCCATTACACTTGGAAGAACAATGATAGTCCGATGCCTGAATATGTGCATGTGTTTCAGTATGACGCTCAGAGGGATACACCGTATTGTTTGGTGGGTTCGATACGTTGGGATACGGCGTCGCCAAAGGTGTTGAAGATACCCCAGGGTGAGGATACTAACCGATGGGGGTTTCACTATTGCTATCTGTATGAGGCACGGACTAGTAATCCTATATTTGTTGACTCGACGTTCTTTTTGGCAGGTTCGTTTAATAACAATATTCAGGATTCAACTTATATGATGGACTATATATATAAGCCTGTTGCTTATGGGTTTGTGCTTTGGAATGTGGGTGGTATGAATATGGGTGGTATACAACATGTTACGCCACAGAGAGTATTATTCCACAATACGGTCTCTAATTTATGGTGGCCGTTGGAAAGAGCGTGTGATGAGTTTGGTGGTTTTCTGGCGATGATTGATTATGCCCGGGTGGATGTGAGGCCGAATGACTATGAAATGGGGGAGGCGGGACCGTCGGGAGATCTTTCGATGTGGAGAGACCAGACTATCTGGGCGTGACCGTATCACGGCTACCGCTTTATGCATTGGAACGACGGCAACAGGGATAACCCTAGGATTGTCCCCTTAACGCATGACACGGCTTTTGTCGCTTTTTTTGGCGTCGAGGAGAGCTATGTTGTGGATGCTTCGAGCCGCGACGATAGTTTGGGCTATGTGTCAGGTGGCGGATGGTACTATTTGAATGACACTGCCATAATAGAGGCTTGCCCTAGGAGGGTGAACGCCCGTTTTATTAGGTGGAATGATGGTAATTGTGATAATCCACGTAGTGTGTTTGTAACGCAGGATACTGCTTTTTCGGCCTTTTTTGATACTGTGGACATGTTTGATGTGGAGCTGTTGAGCAGCGACGATGATTTGGGCTATGTGACGGGGACTGGACGTTATTGCGACAGCGACACGGTAGTGATTAGGGCGTATCCCAGATATTTTTCGGTTGCCCGTTTTGTGCGTTGGTCTGACGGTATTTATTTCAATCCACGAAATTTGTGCGTGACGCAGGATACTATTATTACGGCAATTTTTGAAAGGATTACGGATATTGCCGAGGCTGAAAGTGTGTCGGGTTTGTTCTCCCTTCATCCCAACCCAACAGGTGACGATGTGACGATAGTCTTTGACAGACGATTAGAGGCTCCGGTACGGGTGACGGTGCACGATGCTGTGGGACACGGGGTGACTGATGTGGTTGTCCCCAAAGGTGAGGAGAAGTTTAAGATTTCGTTGAGGGGGTTGCCGTCGGGGACTTATTTTGTCTCGCTGCACATGCCGGATGGGACTTATATGCAGAAGGTGGTGCTGCAATAGGTTAGTGGATAAGGTCGCCGGCGATGATGATGGCCACGACGATGCCGTAGGCTAGTTTGAGGCCGGTGCCGGTGAGGAAGCCTACGAAGGCGCCCCATGCGGCGCGGAGGGCTTCGCGGCTTTGTTTGCCACTAAGCAGCTCGCCAACGAGGGCACCTGCAAAGGGCCAGAAGATGACTCCGACGAGGCCTGTAGGGCCGAAGGGTAGCCCTACGATGCTGACAATAAGTCCTATGTTGCAGCCCCACACGCCCGCCTTGCTACCGCCATGGCGTTTGGTGCTGAGGGAGGGAACCACATAGTCGAGTACGGTGATGATGACGGCTATTGCAGCTGTGACGATGAGGAATGTGGTGTTGTGTTGGGCAGCGGTGGTGAAGTTGAGCAGCAGCAGGGCGAGCCAGCTGAAGGGAGGTCCTGGGAGTCCGGGAATGATGGAGCCGGCGATGCCAATAAGGGTGCAGAGGATGGCTAGGATGATGAGGGTGGTGTTCATGATAGGTATTGGTTTAAGAGTTGGTAGATGATATTGTTGGTTAGCTGTTTGTCGGCAAGTAGTGTCTGGAGTTTGTCGAGTTGGGCGTGGTTGCGCGATTGGGGAATGTAGAGTTTGATGTATCCATCGGGGCCGTATTTTTCGTTAAGGTGTTGGCTGACACGGTCCCAGTGTTCGGCTTTGTTGTAATGAGGGTAGTGGGCTAAGCTGTATTGTACTGAGCGTTGTATGATGGTGAGGGGTTGGATGTCGCGGTCGGCCTCGGCTACTATCTTGCCATAAAGGCTGCGGGGTTCGCTGTGGGCGGAGGCGCGGTGGTCTTCGGCGGCTTGAGCCATGATGGCTATGTCGATGGGGTCGAACCATGTGGGCATCTGAGTGTCGAGACGGATGATGCGGGCTGAGGCGGTGTGGTGGTTTTCGCGACCTTCGACCATGCCGGTGTCGTGGTAGGCGGCGATGGTGTATATCATGTTCTTGTTGAGTTGTGGGTAGTATTGCGACAGCTCGAGGCTTTGTGCCATGACGCGCTGCACGTGCTGGAGGTTGTGGGCATCGTCGAACTGGCTGTAGCGGGGCAGTATTTGGCTTTCGATATAGTTTTTTAGGTCCGGATTTATCATGGGGTACATCATTTTTTGGTAGGCTTTGCGGGGTGTGCCGTCGGTCATGTAGACTGTGCCGCAGTGGGTGTAGCCCATTTGTTGTATGATGTGGAGCATGATGTGGTTGTCGGTGTGGGTGTCGACGCGGATAGAGGAGCTTTGTGTTTCGCACCAGTTGAATACTTGTCGGCCTATGCCGTGTGCGTCAGGGGCACAGGCTAGGCGGTGGATGGTGCGGTAGGGGGTGGTGTCGTCGAGCCAGAGGCCTTTTTCGATGAGTGTGTAGGTGGGTTCGGGACGGTCTAGGAGTGTGAAGCAGCCCATGGCTCGGCCTTGCTCTTCGACTATGTAGTGTATGTGGTGGGCTATGTCGTCGAGAATGGTGTTGGAGGTGGGATAGCCATTCCATTGGGTGTTGTTGCCATGGGAGCGCATGATTTGCCGGGAATGGTCGATCATGGCCATGATTTGTGGAAGGTCGTGGGGGGTAGAATTGCGTATCATTTTGAATTGAGAGCTCTTTTGGGATTGAGATTTGTGAATGGAGAATTGAGAATTAGGTCGGGAGCCACATTCATTCTTCTTAGTTTTTTTTACTTCGTTTTCTTTATTAGGTATTAACGTAGGAGAGGTGGATATATTGTGTGTGTGTGTTCTTCGTTTTAGTGTAAAAAAGATTGTTTTTTTCTTTATGGGTGTGTAGGTTTTTAGGGATTGGATACGTTTTTTTTGTAAACGAGGAACGATTCCTCAGTATTAACCTTAATATATACCGATTCTATGAAAAAAACTTTTAGATTGATGGTGGCGTTGTTTGCCACAATGACTTTGGCCGGACTTACAGGCTGTGAGAAAGAACCTGCTCCCGATGTGCCTGACACTCCTCGCTCTGAGACGGTGAATTTGACGGGTACTTCATGGGTTGGTGTCTTTAATGACACGTATCAGAATTATGCTGCTGTGTTGCGGTGGAGTCTCGACTTTGTTAGCGAGACGGAGGGTGAGCTTTTTTTTGAATTGACAGTAGCCGGCCAGCAGCAGGGGTCATACAATGTGCCTTTTGAATGGACTTTTGATGGGGTGAGCGGTGTGATGAATGCTGGTGAGATGGGTGCCACGGAGTTTAAGTATGACTCGGTGACCAACACGATTACGATGAACTTGATGGTAGAAGTAGAACAGGATGGGGCAGCCATGGGTGGAATGACTACGTTCTATCCACGAGGCTCGGAACCTGATGAGCCTGATGTTCCCGACATGGGCGACAGTACGCGTGTGACACCTGGTGAGATTACAGACCAGTTCCCTGCCAATACCCGTTGGCATGCCAGCCAGGAGACTGTGTACCCCACGGTTGAGTTGGGCGACCTGCCGATGACGCTTGTGTATGAGCTTACTTTCCGCAATAACCACACAGGATTTATTACGGTGACAGCTACTGTGCTGGGACAGGCTTCCGAGCCTCAGAGGGTGTGGTATAACTGGGAGTTTGACAATACGACCAATATGGGGAATTTTATTGTGCAGGAGGCTCCGCTGCCATTCACCTACAACCCTGTCGACAATACGATAACGTCGGATTTCAGTTTCGATGTGCAGGGCTCTGGTCAGCAGGTGGGAGGCACATTGACCTTCACCCAGGTGACAAAGAGTGGCAAGTATAAGATTAGATTGGGTTAATCTTTGTCAAGGCTCCGTATTTACAGTTCTTGTATTGTACGCGGGCTTAGTGGCGATGGCTGTCGTTGGGAGATGGGAGCCATCGCTCTTTTTTTGTTGTTTGTGGCGGCCTATTCGCTACCGAACTGCATGAGATAGGCTTTGATGAAGTTGTCTATCTTGCCATCCATTACGCCCGTGACATCGGCGGTTTGGTAGTTGGTGCGGTGGTCTTTGACGCGACGGTCGTCGAAGACGTAGCTGCGTATCTGGCTGCCCCACTCTATCTTTTTTTGACTGGCTTTGATTTTGGCCTGTTCTTCCATGCGGTGCTGCATTTCGCGCTCGTAGAGCTGTGAGCGGAGCAGTCGCATGGCGTTTTCTTTGTTTTTGGGCTGGTCGCGTGTCTCGGTGTTTTCGATTAGTATCTCCTCTTCGGCTCCGGTGTAGGGGTCTTTGTATTGGTAGCGGAGGCGCACGCCGCTTTCGACTTTGTTGACGTTCTGCCCGCCGGCACCGCCACTGCGGAAGGTGTCCCACGAGAGGCGCGACATGTCGACAACGACCTCTATGGTGTCGTCGACGAGGGGTGTGACGCTAACGGAGGCGAAGGAGGTCATGCGTTTGCCTTGAGCGTTGAATGGACTTACGCGTACTAGGCGGTGGACACCGGTTTCGCTTTTGAGGTAGCCGAAGGCGTAGTCGCCCTCGATTTGCATGGTGACGCTCTTGATGCCGGCGCCTTCGCCATCGAGGCTGTTGGAGATGGCCACACGGTAGTGGTGGGTCTCGGCATAGCGTATATACATGCGCATGAGCATCTCTGCCCAGTCTTGAGCTTCTACACCGCCGGCACCAGCATTGATGGAAAGGACGGCGTCGAAATGGTCGCTCTCGCCTTGAAGCATGTTCTTCAGCTCAAGGGCTTCGACGAGGGGTTGGGTGATGTTGATTTGCTCTATGACTTCTTCTTCTGTGGCTTCGCCACTATCGTAGAATTCGCCTAGCACCTGAAGGTCGCCACAGCTGTTTTCCACTTCGTTGTAGGCATTGACCCATGCTTTTTTAGTTTGTATGGCTTTCATCACTTTTTGTGCTTCTTTTGGATCGTTCCAAAAGTCGGGAGCTTCGGTGCTGCGCTCTTGTTCGTTGATTTGCGACTTGAGTGAGTCGATATTGAGGTAGTGGTGGAGTGCCTCTTTGCGGGCTATGAGGTCTTTGATGGTTTCGGAGGTGGTCATTTTGAAGTAAGAATTAAGAACAATGAATTATGTAGTTTTTCTTGCTTTATCTAGAAGATTGGATATATTTCGGGGCAGCCGGGGGTAAAGTAGGCGGCCAAGAAGGCTACCAGGATGAGTGCGAATTTGCCCCATGTGAAGTAGTTGTGGTCATGGTCGAAGAGTATGCTTACTGAGACATGCAGGAGTATGCCCACCACTATGCCCATGAGGAGGCTTTGCAGCACCTCGTTGTCGGGCATGAGATAGAGGTTGCATAGTGAGCCAAGGGGTGTCATCACGGCGAAGATGGTGAGCAGCAGGAGACTGCGCCAGAATCCGTAGCCGTTGTGCATGAATAGTCCCACAAGTACTAGGGCGATGGGGATGTTGTGGAGCACAATGCCGTAGAGAAGTCCCTGATGTATGTCGCCGTCAAGGTCTACCATGGGCATGCCTTCGAGGAAGGCGTGGATGCTAAGGCCAATGAGGAGGCCTGTGACAGGATGGACTGTGCTATTGTGGCAATGGCCGGGGTGTTGGTGATGCTTGTGATGATGCTGTTCTGCCTCTTTTTCCTCTTCGCAGCAGGGGCAGTGGTTGTGGCCGTGTTCGGCTCCTTTGGTTAGCTGTTCGAGCAGTAGTTGGATAAGGAAACCCAGCATGACGGCTGCTGCAATTTTGAAATGAATGCCTGGAGTGACGAAACGGTGGGGGTCGTCGCTGAGAAACATGTGTGGCACTAGATTGATAAAGCAGGAGGCAAACAAAAACGCACCACCGAAAATGGTGATGTAGTTCATGATTGTAGGACTGACATGTTTCTTCCCTGGTACAAGGGCGGCCCAAATAATAATGCCCACAACGATGAGGGCGTAGGCTAGAATGATGGATGTTGACATAGGCAAATAAAAAAGGGTAAGCTGTTTATATCGCACCGCTACAACCAAACACCCTTGCTGTATTCCTACCCTGGGGGATTCAATGGGAGCTGGTCGTATAAGACTTACCCATTTGCAAAAGTACTACTTTTTTTGAAATTAACAAGAAAAAAAAAGTAGTTGTTAAGATTGTTGTTGATAATGTGTGCGTTATGATTGTTGGGTGGGTTTAAGTTTGTGTGGTAGATGGGCTGTAAAAGAAGGGTGTTTTTTGAAAAACGGGTAGCCTATTGTGTGGGGGATTGGGGAGGGTTAGTGAATGTTTCTGTCGTTCAGGGCTTTATGGAATTTACGGGCGTTGGCTATATGCTCTTGCGGGGTGGAGGCAAAGTTGTGCCGGCCGCTGAAGTCTTCTTTGGCACAGAAGTATAGGTAGTGGGTGGGCTTGTTTTGGAGCACGGCATCGACTGAGCTAGCGGAAGGGATGCAGATGGGTCCGGGGGGAAGGCCAGGGTTGAGGTAGGTGTTGTAGGGGCTGTCGGTCTTGAGCATGTCGCCCTTGATGCGGCGGATGGAGAAGTCGCCTACTGCATATTTGACGGTAGGGTCAGCCTGTAGTGGCATGCCGATGCGGTAGCGGTTGAGGTAGACGGAGGCTATGTCGGGTTTTTCTTCATTGCAGTTGGTTTCTTCTTCAACGATGGAGGCGAGGGTGAGAACTTGCTGTCGGGAGAGTCCAAGGTCTGTGAGTCGGTTGTCGCGACTGGCCCAGAATTGTTCGCTTTCAGAATGCATGCGTTGCACCAGGGCAGTGGGTGAGACGGTCCAATAAAACTCGTAGGTGTTCTGTGGAAACAGTCCTATGATGGTTTGTGGTGTGAGAGCGTATTGTGCGCAAAAAGTTGAGTCGGTGAGCAGAAGGAGCAGGCTGTCGGCATCTAGTTGGAGTTTGGAGCCTAGGAATTGGCATAGGTGGTCGAGGGTGCGGTGCCGGTTGATAGTGATGCGGACGGGGTCTTGGTTGCCCGAATAGATTTTTTGTACAAGCGATAGGGTTCTCATCTTGGGAGTGATGAGGTAGCTGCCAGCCTTGATGTGGTGGGGAAGTCCTCGAAGATGTGCCAGGGTGTTGAAGATGGCATGAGAGGAGAGGCAATGGTGGGAGTCGAGGGTGTCGCAGAGGGCTTGGTAGTTTGTGTTGTTGGGTAGGTAGATGCGTGTGGCATTTGTGACGGGTACTCGATGGTTGGCAAGGTGAAATGCGAATCCGAGGGCGATGCCGACAAGAAGGCAGATGACAAGAATAATGGTGGTGGGTCGTTTCATGGTTTAGTCGAGTATTAATTGGTAGCGGAAGGTGTCGATAAAGCGGTTGGAGCGTACCACCCAGTCGTGCAGGGTGGCGCAGTGTTGGTAGCCGGCACGTTGGAATATGTGGATGCTGGGTATATTGGTGGCAGCAATGTCGGCATATACTTGGTGCAGTGAGGTGTTTTGCTGGCAGAAGAGGGTGAGGGTTTGAATCATGGCTGTGCCGTAGCCTTGGCGGCGGAATTCGTTGGAGACAACAAGCCCCACTGCAGCACGGCGGTTGACGGGGTCGTAGTTGTATAGTTCTACGCATCCAACAGGTGTGTCGGGCAAGTTGTCGGGATAGGCGTATAGTTTTAGTTCGCCAGAGGAGAGTGAGGCAGAGGGGAGGGCTTTGAGTTGCATGGTGGATAGGTGTTTAACTGATTTTTTCCCAGTGGGGATGGTTGTTATTGTTGCGTATGTGCTGCCGAAGGAGAGCATTGTCGGGGAGGAGAAGGTCCGGGTCGGTGTCGAGCAGGTGATGTACCTCGTCGCGGGTGGCACATACCAAGGGTTCGTCGTCGACTAGGTCGGCAACTTTGAGGTCGAGCATGCCGCTCTGTTGCAGCCCTTGAAGGTCGCCAGGCCCGCGGAGACGAAGGTCTGCTTCGGCAATGGCAAAACCGTCGGTGGTGTCGCACATGGTTTTGATGCGTTGTTGGCTAGTGTGGCTCAGTTCATTCTTTGTCATAAGAATGCAGTAGGATTGTCCTCCTCCACGTCCCACACGTCCGCGCAGTTGGTGGAGTTGGCTGAGTCCGAATCGTTCGGCATTTTCAATTACCATGACGGTGGCGTTGGGCACATCGACCCCTACTTCGATAACGGTGGTGGAGACCATGATGTGAGTTTCGCCCCGTTTGAAGCGGTCCATCTCGTATGCCTTGGCATCGGCTGGCATCTGGCCATGGACGATGCTTAGTTGGTATTGCGGCATGGGGAAGCTGCGCGAGATGCTCTCATAACCGTCCATGAGGTCTTTGAGGTCTAGTGTTTCGCTCTCATTGATAAGAGGGTATACTACATATACCTGTCGTCCTTTGGCTATTTCTTGTCGCATAAAGTGAAATAGCTGGGCGCGGTTGGCATCGGTGCCATGTAGGGTAACAACAGGCTGGCGGCCAGGAGGCAGCTCGTCGATGATTGAGCAGTCGAGGTCGGCATAGAGGGTCATAGCAAGTGTACGAGGTATAGGGGTGGCGGTCATGACGAGTATGTGGGGTGGGATTTCGCTTTTGCCCCATAGTTTTGAACGCTGTTCGACACCGAAGCGGTGCTGTTCGTCAATAACCACATAGCCGAGCCGATGAAACTGCACGTCGGGCTCAATAAGTGCGTGAGTGCCGATGAGGATGTCTATTTCTCCATTGGCAAGGCGTTGCTTTATCTTCTTCTTTTGGCTGGGACGTAGGGAGCCTACAAGCAGCTCTACGCAAATATTTTGGTTGGCGAGGTATTTTTGGAAGTTGACGAAGTGTTGTGTGGCCAATATCTCGGTGGGAGCCATGAGGCATGCTTGGCAGTCATTGTCGAGGGCTATGAGTATGGTGAGCAGTGCCACAAGGGTTTTGCCGCTGCCCACGTCGCCTTGCAGCAGGCGGTTCATCTGGCGGCCGCTGCGCATATCGGAGCGTATCTCCTTGACGACCCTTTTCTGGGCACCAGTCAGAGGGAAAGGAAGATGCTGGTTGTAGAAGGTGTGGAAATGGTCTCCTACCAGTCCGAATATGCGTCCCACAGAGTGTTGGCGACGGGCAATGCGACTGTATTGGTAGTCGAGTTGATGGTAGAACAGCTCTTCAAATTTTTCTCTTAATAGTGCCTGTTGCCATTCTTGTTGTGAGGAGGGGTAGTGGATGCTGTGGAGGGCATTGCCTCGTTCCATTAGGTGGTATCGCTGTATGATATTGGCAGGCAGTGTTTCTGGTAGGTGGTATGGCACTTGCTGAAGCAGGGTGCTGGTGATGCGCGCTATGGCTTTGGTGCCCAGTCCACGATTTTTGGCTTTCTCTGTAGTGCGGTAGATGGGTAGGAATGCATGGGCGGGACGTTCGTCATAGATTGAAGATACTTCCAGGTCGGGGTGTACAATCTGCCAGCTGGAGCCGAATAGTGTGGGCTTGCCCATCACGTTGTAGACAGAGCCTGCCTTGAGACTTTCTTTAATCCATTTCAGTCCTTGAAACCATACAAGCGAGATGGTCCCGGTGCCGTCGGTGAAAGTGGCCTCCATCCGGGTGGAGTGTCCTGAGGTGATGGTGCGTAGGTCGTTGATACGCCCTCTAAATACGAGGTAGGGCTCCTCGCTATTGAAGTTGTCGATGGTGCTCACTTTTGAGCGGTCGACTATACGAAAAGGGAAATAGTGCAGTAGGTCGCCAAAGGTATGGATATCGTATTCCTTGGCAAAAATCTCAGCCTTGGAGGGACCCACCCCCTTGAGGTATGAGATATTGGTGTTTAATATGTTGTTGCTACTGTTGATGGGAGGTTTCTTTTTGGTGGGCGAGACGTTCTCGCTCAAGGGTGGAACTGATGTCTTGATATTCGATGTCGGAAAGGAGTATGACGGTGTCGATGGTAGGGTCCAGGGAGCGATTTACGGCGGCCACGGTCTGTTCATAGGCCAAGTCGTTCGCATTACGTATGCCGCGCAAAATAAATTGTGCACCCACCCTCCTGCACAGCTCTACGGTCATGTCGCTATAGGTCAGCACGTCTATTCGTGGCTCGTAGGCGTATAGTTGTTGCACTTTTTCAAGGCGTTGCTCTGGCGAAAACATGTAATGTTTGTCGGTGTTGACACCGATAGCAATGCAGATGGTGTCAAACAGCTCAAGGCCTCGTTGCACGATAGCCTCGTGTCCGCTAGTAAAGGGGTCGAACGAGCCAGGAAAAACAGCCTTTTTCATCTTCTTCTCGATGCTTTTTTATATTTATATTTGCTCTGGTTGTCTTCGCCAAACTGCCACAGCAGCCTGAAAGTGAGCGACGAATTGTAGAAATCGTTGTAGAATGTCTTGTCGGCATACTGATACTTCCAGTCGCGTTTGATAGGTATGATGGAGTATTGGTAACGAGTGCTGAACTGCAGCCCCTTCCAGATGTTGAAGCGAAACTCAACCGCCGGGGCAAAATCGTTCTTCAGGAAAGTCATATCGGTGGTGTCGGGGATGAAGAAGAGGGGATTGTAGTAGGCATTGCCGTGCGGCTGGCGCACTAGGCGGCTGTATACCAGCCCTACTCCTATGCGTAGACCTCCGTATGGGTCGTGGAAGAAAAGAGTCAGCGGTATGTCCACATAGTGCAGATTGAGGCTGATATTGTAGTAGTTCTCATTGTTGTGCTTGTTGTTGAATATTCCTCGGCAGGAATAACCTGTTTCAACTGCCAGGCTCCACATATCGCGGTCGTCCAGGTCGGCTATGGCACCCACCCCTCCAGCAAAACCCCAATGGTTGAAGCCTTTCAGCTCGTCGCCCTCTATCTGCGATGCTGCTCCTCCGGCAAATGTATAGGCGTGAATGCGTTGTGCCTGCAAAGGTATTGCGGCTGAAAGTATGAGCAGTAGGGTCAATAAGCGGTTCATATATTCAGTATGTTTTTGGCCAGAATCTGTATGTCGTTTGCCAGTTTGTAGTTTCGTAGATAACGTAGGTGTAGTCTTTGCCTCAGTTCGGGGCTTAGCGAGGAGGCACGGTGGGGAATGGCATCTTCAGGGGAAAAGATGCCGCTTCGGATGTCGGAATGCATGGTGCCTACCCAGCTCTTCCTGCCAGTGAGCACCTGCCAGCAATGTGCATAATAGAGCTTCCTGCGTCGTTGAAAAGGTAGTAGTATAGGGGAAAACAGCAGCAGCAGTATGGCTGCCACAATGTCGAAGAGCCTTTTGTTGCGGCGGTTGAGTGGGTCGGCGATTGTGCGTATCTCCTCAGTATAAAGGTCTTCGGCGCGTTGTATGCTGTTGCTGCCAATAATAAAGTCGCTGTCGGTAGGGACTATCTTATATTCTACTTCCCTTCTTCTGCGCGGCATATTGCCCAGGTGGGTCATCAGTGTGATTATGTCCTGTATTGGCAGGTCCTTGCTGCAAAACACCACCTCGTCGGCATTATAGTAGCGTATGGTGTCGTCAAGCCTCACCACATCGGGACACTGCTCTGTGAAAGTCTCGATGCGGCAGCTCCCTAGCGTCTGATATAGTTGGCCTACACGTTGAGACTCTTCTGCACTACCCACTATGATGCATGAGCGTGTGCGTAGCGGGCGCAGGTTATACCCAGGCACGCCCAGCAGACTCAGCAACCCGCGCAGTCCTAGTGCAGACAACAGTGTCCATCCGCATCCCAAAAGCAGTAGTGCTCGGGAGTAGCGTTGGCTCTCGTCCAACAGCGAGTAAAACACCAGCAGCATACCGCACCCTATAGCCATCCCCTTGACAATCCTACCCAGACGAACAGGTTTCTCATATCCGCCATACAGCCAGCTGCACAGCATCATCACCACTATATATATCGGTATCACCACCCATGTGTATTGGGGTGGGTAATATGCAGCATTTGATGCCCAATGGGTGGCCCATATATGCTTGATGGCGACAAAGCCACCAAATGCTACGCCAAAATCGGCCGCTGGCAGCGCTACTGCCATCAGTGCTCTTTTTATCCAAGCCAGACATGCCCTTGCCCATATGGCAATCCTCAGCAGCAGGTTGAACCAACGTGCCTTACTGTCGGAGAAATAGTGCTGCACAAATATCGTCATGGCATTGTAGAACGTATACACATAGTTCATGCTGCCATGTTTGGTGCTCTCGCCTTTATAGTGAATGATGCGGGCGGAGGGGAGGTAGTAGTTCTCAAATCCTCCTAGTTTTATGCGCCACGAGAAGTCTATATCCTCGCCATACATAAAAAAGGCCTCGTCCAGCAGACCCACCTTATCCAGAGCCTTTCGGCTCACCATTAGGAATGCTCCGGGCAAAATGTCGATGGGGTTAGTCTCGTCGTCGTCCAGATGCCCCAAATAGTATGCCGCTATGCGCCGATTGTGGGGAAACAGACGTATCAGTCCGCTAATCTTAAAGAATGCAGCCTCGGGTGTGGGAAATCCGCGTTTGCTCTCTTTCAAGTAGCTCCCTTCGCCGTTGATCATCTTTACTCCCAATCCTCCGCAGTCGGGGTGTGAGGCATAAAAAGCTACACACTTGCTAAATGTGTCGTGCTCCACCACAGTGTCGGGGTTGAGCAACAGTATAAGGTCGCCTGTGCTAAGGCGCAGAGCCTGGTTGTTGGCTTTGGCAAAACCCACATTATCCTCGTTGGCTATCACATGCACCTGGGGATACCGCTCCCTTACCATCTCCACCGAGCCGTCCACCGATGCATTGTCCACCACAAACACCTCCAACTCTATCTCGTCGCAAATGCCACCCTCTTCCTCCACTTTCAGCTTAGAGCCAAACACCGACTCCAGGCACTGGTCGAGGAAGTACTTCACATTGTAGTTGACTATGACAACACTTAGCTTCAATTATGAAAAAAATCTCAATACAAATGCGGCTTCCGCCCCTGTCTGCCGACAGGCAAGCCTTTTTAGTTTTTTAGTTTCACTCTTTAGATGCTGTTTATGGTTGATGATGTTTATAATGTACATGAGCAATCAGTTTTTCCTTCCTTTCTCAGTTACAGTAGGACCCCATTGTAACTGAGAAAAGAAGGAAAAGGTGTCGTTCATGTGCTTTAAGAAAATCATTGATTATATTTTAAACAGCTCCTTAGTTTAATTCAAGTTCATTTCTCGCTCTTCTTCTTTCTTCCGCGGGGTTTCTTCTCTTCGGCATTGTTCACTATCGCCAATGCCTCCTCTACAGTCAGTTTCAGCGGGTCTACCTGTTTAGGCAGACGGAAGTTTTCACCCCTGTAGCTCAGATAGGGGCCGTAACGGCCTATGTTGGTGCTTATCGTCTGCCCCTCATGTTCTCCTATCTCATGTGGGTAAAGTTCTCTCAGACGTTCTTTCTCCGCCTCGGCAATGCGTTTGTTCTTGATAATCTCTATGCAGCGGTCTAGGTCCACCTCGTAGGGGTCGTCGTATTTTGACAGTGAGTAGAACTTGTTGTCTAGCCGCACATAGGGGCCATATTTCCCGATGCTCACTATCACATCGTGCCCCTCAAATTCGCCCACCGTCCTCGGTAGGTTAAACAGAGCCAGAGCCTCCTCCAAGGTGATGGTCTCAATGCTTTGGCCCTTCTTCATGCTGGCAAACTTGGGCTTCTCCTCGTTCGATGTGTCGCCTAGCTGCACCAGTGTGCCATACCTGCCAATCTTGGCATATACATTGCGGCCGCTCTTGGGGTCAACGCCTATCAGCCTGCTCCCGCTGGTGCGGTGGCTAGTTTGCTGTGTGAGGCGTATATTCTTGTGGAAAGGCACATAGAACTTGTCCACCACCTTGCGCCACTGTTTTTTGCCCGTTGCAATGTCGTCAAAATCCTTCTCCACCATGGCGGTGAAGTTATAGTCCACTATGTCGGCAAAATGCTCCATCAAGAATGCGTTCACCACAGTTCCGATATCGGTAGGAAACAGTTTGCCTTTCTCCTCGCCCATCTTCTTGGTGCGTTTCTCGGTGTGCACGGTGTCGTCCTTCAGCACTATGGCGGTGCATTCCACCTCCTTGGGCTCGCGGTCTTCCTTTATCACATATTCGCGTTTCAGTATGGTGCTTATTGTGGGCGCATAGGTCGACGGGCGGCCTATGCCCAACTCTTCCAGCTTTTTGATTAGGCTTGCCTCGGTATAGCGGGGTGGGTGCTGGGTGAAGTGCTCTGTTGCCTCGGCAACATCCAGGTTCAGCAGCATGCCCTCCACCACTTTGGGCAGAGTGCGTGTGGCACCCACATTCTCCATTGGCTCGTCATCGGTCGACTCCATATACACCTTCAAGAAGCCGTCGAATCGCACCTGCTCGCCCTGGCACACCAGAGTCTCCTCGTGGCCGCTGATGCTGATGTCGATAGAGGTCTTCTCTATCTCTGCGTCAGCCATCTGCGATGCGATGGCACGTTTCCATATCAGCTCGTACAGGCGGCGTTGGGCGGCATCTGCGTTGATAGTCACATTCTCCATATACGTCGGGCGTATGGCCTCGTGTGCCTCCTGCGCGCCCTTGGTCTTGGTGTGGTAGCGGCGTATGTTCACATAGTTCTCGCCATACAGCTTCGTAATCTCACTCTTGGCCATATTCAGTGCCAGCTCGCTCAGGTTTACACTGTCGGTACGCATGTAGGTGATAAAACCGTTCTCATATAGCTGCTGGGCTATCTGCATGGTGCGAGCCACGCTGTATCCCAGTTTGCGGCTGGCCTCCTGTTGCAGGGTGGAGGTGGTGAATGGGGGGGCAGGACTGCGTCGTGCCGGCTTGGTGTCGATAGTCTGCACCTTATAGCTGCAGCCCACCAGGCTCTCCACAAAGGCGGTGGCCTCCTGCTCCGTGTCAAAGCGGCGGCTCAGCTCTGCCACCACCTGCGAGCGTCCGCTCACTGGGTGCAGCTGCGCCGTGAGCCTGAAATACTGGCGGCTCTCAAAATTCTTCACCTCCTCTTCGCGCTCCACCACCAGCCTCACTGCTACGCTCTGCACACGTCCGGCACTCAGGGCCGGCTTAATCTTTGCCCACAATATAGGACTTATCTCATAGCCCACCAGGCGGTCCAGCACACGCCGTGCCTGCTGTGCGTCCACTAGGTTCATGTCCACGCTGCGCGGGTGCTCTATGGCTTGCAATATGGCATTCTTCGTAATCTCGTTAAACACAATGCGCCGCGTCTTCTCTGGGTCCAGTTTTAGCGTCTCTTGCAGATGCCAGGCTATCGCCTCTCCCTCGCGGTCTTCATCCGATGCCAGCCACACCACATCCGCGTCTTTCACAGCCCTTTTCAGCTCAGCCACCAGTTTGTGTTTCTCTTCCGTAATCTGGTACTCCGGCTCGTATTGGTTCTCGATGTCGATACTCATCTCCTTTTTTGCCAAGTCGCGGATATGGCCGTTGCTCGACTTCACCACATAGTCTTCGCCCAAAAACTCTTCAATCTTCTTCACCTTTGTGGGCGACTCTACAATTACAAGGTTCTTCATATACTTAATTGCTGTATTTCTTTATTATATATTATTTATTGTGTTGTCAAAACAATTTGCAAAATAACACTTTTTTTTTGACGTATACAAAAAGTTTTTATTAACAATTGGGAGATAGCGGTTTATATGGATTTGTGGCATATTGTTTTTTCTTACCTTCTCTTTTTACTTTTCAGTTTAATCAACTATAACAATGTGCTACCATGCCACACCCCTCTTTACCAGCCATGTTTGGGCATCCTTGTTGCCCAGGCGGGCGGCCTTCTTGTAGGCTGTCTGTTGCTTGCGTTCACCCTTCTTCTGCATCCCATACAGCTCCGCCAGATACATATAAGTCTCGGGGTCGGTATTGCAGAGGTCGGTCGAGCGTATAAAGCTCTGTATCGCCTTGTCATACTTGCCCCAGTCAACATAGGCCTTGCCCATATACTTATATGCCGTAGCGTCGTTAGGCCTTATGCTCAGGGCACGCCTGTGGTAGGCCACCGCCTCCTCGTAGTGACCTTCGCCGCAATAGAGCGTCCCCATGCGGTTCAGCGTAGGCGTGTGCAGGCTGTCATATTCCAATATCTGCTTGTAGCATGCCAATGCTTTGGTGTCGTCGTTCCTCATGCGGTAGGCGTATGCCAAGGCGGTATAGAGGCGTATGTTGCGAGGATTGCGTCTCAGGCCCTGTTTCAGCAGTTTGATGGCCATCTCCTGGCTGTTGCGCATGCAATACAGTGTGCCTAGGTTGTAGTAGGCGTCCGCCAGTGTGCTGTCCAGCTGGATGGCTTTTTTAAAGTGGCGCATAGCCTCGGTGTGGTTGCCCTTACGATACTGAATATACCCCATCACATTCTCCCCTCGGGCATACTTTGGGTCGCTCTTCAAGGCGCGATTGGCCCACGCTATGGCGTTGATATGCTGGTCGCGCTCCGTCTCTACGTATGCCATCATCGTCTTTGCCAGAGCCGAGGCGGTATCCAACTCTATGGCACGCTGGGCGCAGTGGCTTGCACTATCCAGGTCGTGCAGCTGCAGCAGGCAGTAGGCCTGGTGTGCCAAGGCCACAGCCTGCTTCTCGGCAGGCAGCCCCGACCGGCTGGCTGGCAAGTCTAGTAGCGTCACAGCCTCGTCATAATACTCCTTCTGCTCCATTAGCAGACCTAGCAGTAGTTGGGTTTCGCCCGTAGGGTCTCCCTCTGCGTCTGACAGGGCACGGCGGTAGTAGCGCTCTGCCAGCTCCGGTAGCCCCAGCCTCTCGGCGTTCAGGCCTTTCTCTCTCAATTGGGCGGCGGTAAGTGCGTTTTCGTCCTCCTGCGACCAAGCGGCAGTGGTGACAAGAACTGCCATCAGGCAGCAAACAATTATCTTTTTCAACATAACTTCACAATAACGCAGTCATACAATAAATATTGCATCCAGCTATTTTTTCATTTTTTATATAGGTTCAACATCCTACCTACCTGACTTTTTTTTGTGGTGCTTTCTGCGTGCCTTGTTCCTTTCTCCATATTCTCTTCGTCTTTGGAAGCGAAGGCGCGACGAAGGCACGACGTGTGATTGATGAGTGTGTGTTATCGTCCGTCTGCTATAATTATACCAAAAAAGGGGAAAATTAGGGTGCCACTTTTAAAAATAAAAAAGTGGCACAACGTTGTACAATGCGAGAGAAAAGAAATCCACTGCATTTTTTGCCGACACAAAGCAACGTCTCGAAGTATAAAAGTGGGACATGATGACGATGACAATGACAATGACAATAGGGATGAATGCACGCATCACTTTTTGAAGAAAAAAAATGACTTGTCAAACTTTAGTTATCACTGAAAAAACAAATAACGCCCCGACTTGTCGGAGCGTTTATTTATTGTTATTAATCCTAAAAATCAAAGAGATGGCGGTATTCTGACAAAAGATTATTATCTCTGATTTTCATTTGCAAAATTACTACCTTTTACAATTGTGACAGATAATCAGTGTCGGTGATTTTTAGGAGGTCGGTAGCTAGTACTAGTGATTGAGTGTGTTTCACCCCTTATTTTGAGGCGGCTAGACCATCTGTTCTATGTTCCATACGAAGGCTCGGATGCCTACCTCTTCATTGCGTTTGTCGAGTTTTCGCACCGCCAAGAGCACAGCTTCGACTTTGTCGTCGTCAACTACGGTCATAATGGCGTTGTTCATCTCGGGCCAGGTGTGGGTGCCGCGGTGTGGGTCGCCGTTGATGTGGCCACGTCCTTGGACGTTCTCCCAGAAGGTGAAGCCTCGTATGGAAAGGGTGTCGAGCAGGTATTCGACGCGCTCGTTGTTGGCTTGGTTGTAGACTATGAGGATGGATTTCATTTGGTTTAAAGTTTAATGTTTAAAGTTTAAAGTAAAGGTTGTCTGGGTCTGCGTAAGCCCATAAAACCTTATACTTTAAACTTTAAACTATTTATTCATCTAGATTAATATTCATGAATACGAATTTCTTGCGGATTTTCTCCTGTCGCTCCATGTCACCACGGCGGTTGAAGGCTCCGTAGAGTACGGGCACTACGAGGAGGGTGACGAAGGTGGAGACCGTCAGGCCGCCGATGACCACGAGGCCCATGGTGGTCCACATCTCGGAGCCTTCGCTTCGAGAGGTGGCCATGGGTATCATGCCTAGGATGGTGGTGAAGGCGGTCATGAGCACCGGACGCAGACGGCTCTGTCCGCTGAGGGCGATGGCCTCGTAGAGGGGGATGCCGCGCTCGCGCATGAGGTTGATGTAGTCAACCAGCACAATGCCGTTCTTGACCACGATGCCGATAAGCAGCACCAGTCCCAGCATGCCAATCATGTCGAGGTTTTGTCCGGTGACGAGCATCATGAGGATGACGCCGGTCAGGGCAAAGGGTATTGAGAACATGATAATGGCAGGTTTGCCAAAGCTTTCGAACTGCGATGCCATGACGATGTAGACGAGCATGAGGATGAGCGCGGCAAGGAGGCCCATGTCGCGTGTGGAGTCTTGCTGGTCTTTGTAGTTACCGGCCAGGTCGACATGTATGTCGGCGGGGATGCCCAGAGCGTCGATTTCTTTCTGGGTGTTCTGAGCCAGCTCCTGCAGCGAGGTCTTGTAGGGCATGACGGTGAGGGTGAGGTAGCGTTGGCGGTTCTTGCGCTCGATGGTGGGCGGGCACCAGTATTCCTCGATGGTGGCCAGCTCTTCCAGCTTGATGATGCGGCCCGTGGGCGTGGGGATGGAGAGCTGCTCGATGTCGGAGATGGAGGAGCGGTATTCTTCCTTGAGGCGGACGACTATGTTGTACTCTTCACCGTCTTCTTTCAAGAACCCGGCGGACATGCCGTTGACGCGGTTGCGGACGTAGAGGGCCACGGTGGAGCCGTTGAGGCCGTGGAAGGCCAGCTTCTCTTTGTCGAAGGTGATTTTCAGTTCGGCACGGTCTTCGTCGCGGCTGATTTTGGTGTCGCGAGCGCCAGGTACATTGTCCATGATGCGCTGGCGCAGCTCGTTGGCATAGGCCGTGGTCTGGTTGAAGTCGTAGCCGTATATCTCAACAGAGAGTGAGTTGTTGCTGCCGCCGCCCATGCCGCCGCCTTGGTTTACTTGGTAGTTGACAAGCTCGGGGTATTCGGCGAAGCATTGGCGCAGCTGCTCCTGCATCTGGAAGATGGTCTTGGTGCGCTCGTATTTTTTGGTGCAGCGGACAGAAATGGAGATTTTGTTGTTGGTGGTGCTGTTGAAAAGGGCCGACATGCCGGCGTCGTCGTTGGAACCTGCCGAGGTGGAGACTACGATGACATCGTCGCCAAGTATGCGATAGATGTCGTCTTCCATGTGGCGGGCGGTCTTGAGGGTCTCTTCGATGCGGGTGCCACGCTGCAACTCAGCGCTGATGCTTATGCGGCCATTGTCCTGCTCTTTCATGAAGTCCATGCCGATGGCTCCAGTCATGACGGGAATAAGCGAAAGGATGAAGAGGGCGGCAAAGAAGAGGAGTGTGGCCAGCTTGTGATGCAGGCACCAGCGGAGGAGGTTGGCATAGGCGGCATCGACGGCAGCAAAGGCACGGCCGATGGTCTTCTCATAGGTGAAGCGTTTGCTCTCGGCTTTGGCCTCGGCCTCCTCGCGCGCTTCTTTGGTAAGATAGAAGGGCTTTTCCTTCAGCATCTTGGACGAGAGCATAGGAATGAGGGTGATGGCCGCCGTGGTGGAGACACACACCACGATGGTGACAATCCAGCCCAACTCTTTGAAGAAGATGCCCATCATGCCTGGCAACATGGTGAGGGGGACGAACACGGCCACAAGCACCAGGGTGGTGGCGATGACCGATGTCCACACTTCGTTGGTGGCACAGATGGCTGCCTCTCGGGGATTCTCGCCTCGCTCTATGTGCTTAGTGATGTTTTCCAAGACTACGATGGCATCGTCAACCACCATGCCGATGGCTACGGTCAATGAGGCCAGGGAAATAATGTTGAGCGAGCTGTCGGCAAGTAGCAGATACATGAACGATGTCACTAGCGAGATGGGGATAGTGAGTGCGATGATGATTGTGCTGCGCCAGTTGCCTAGGAAGATAAGCACCACCAACACCACAAAGAGAAGTGCATAGAAGATACTCTCAGTAAGACCGTTGATGGCGTTGGTGATTTCTTCTGAAGCATCGCGTATGAGGGTGGTCTCAATATCGGGAGGGAGAGTCTTTTGTATCTTCTCCATTTCTGCCTTCACTTCACGGGCGATGGCAACGGTGTTGGCCCCGGTCTGCTTGGTGATGATGAGTCGGGCTCCATCCTGACGGTTGATTTTCTCGTCGAGGGAGAGGTCTTTGATTGTGTCGCGCACGGTGGCAAGGTCACGCACAAAGACCTGTTTGCCGGTAGGGGTGAGCGCTACGGCGATGTTGCTGATTTCTGAACTCTCAACATATTCGCCCTTGACGCGCATCTGGTATTGTTCCTTACCCATCTTGACCGTGCCGGAGGCGAGGTCCAGATTATTGGCACTGATGGCGTTGCCCACCTGCTCAAGGCTGATGCCGTAGGCATCGAGCTGCTTGGGGTCGAGGTCGATGTAGATGTATCGCTCGGGGGCACCGCTGACAGTGATGTTGCCGATGCCGTCGACACGGTTGAGGACGTTGGTGACGTTGTCCTCGAGAATGCGGTCTAGTCCCGAATAGCTCTCTTTGGCGGTGAAACCGTAGACCATGATGGGCATGGCACTGGAGTTGAGCTTCAGAATCATGGGGCGCGACACGCCGTCGGGCAGGTTGTCATAAAGGAGGTCGACGTAGGAACGGATGTCGTTCAGTGCCTCGTCAATGTTGGAACCCCACTCGAATTCAAGGCTGACGACGGAAATGTTGTCCTTGGATGTAGAGGTGATGTTTTTCAGTCCGTCGACCGAGTTGAGCGAGTTTTCAACCAGTTTAGTAATGTTTGTTTCGATTTCGCTGGCGTTGGCACCGGCGTAGGTGGTCATCACGGTGACGTATGGGGGGTCCATCTCAGGCATCTGGTCGATAGGCAGCCGCGTGAGTGAGAAAAGACCCAGCACAATGATGGCCACGAATATTAGGCCCGTGGTGATGGGCTTGCTGATAGCTGTTTTGTATATAGCCATAGTATGTTATCTCTTTTTTATTATTCCTGCACAATCTCCAGTTTCGCTCCGTCTACTAGGCGAGCTTGTCCAGTAACTACTAATTGGTCGCCCTCTTTCAGGTCGCCAGGAATGACAGGCATGATTTCTATGCGGTCGTCGAAACGCTGTCCGAGGGTTACGGCCACACGGTGGGCGGTGCCGTCTTGGTTGGTGAACACATAGCGGTCGTTGCTGCCGGTGAGCTTCAGCACGCTCTGGTAGGGCACCACAATGGCATCAATCTGGCCGAGCGAAAGCATGGTACGGACGTACATGCCGGGACGTATCTTCTCGCCACCGTTGGGTATGTTGAGCTTGGCTTGGAATGTATGGCTGGTGGGGTCGATGGTGGGGTAGACGATTTCGATGGTGGCGGGGAAGGTATGGCCGGGATAAATGTCGCTCTGTACGTCCACCTTCATACCCTGCTTGACTAGCGGATAGTAGGTCTCAGGAATGTTGATGATGGCTTTCAGACGGCTGATTTGGGTGAGAGTGAGGATGGGGGCTCCGGTGTACATCTCGCCATCTTCGTAGTTCTTAGCACTGATAACACCGGCAAACTGGGCTTTTACAAAGGTGTTCTCGTTCTGGAAGCGCTCTGTTTCTACCAGCTGGTCGTAGCCTGCCTTGGTTTGGTCATAGACTTGTTCGCTGACGCTGCCTGAGGCTTTTAGTGCCGAGACACGGTCCAGCTCGGTCTTAGTACTGTTGAGGTTGATGCGGGTGGTGTTGAGCTGGGTCTGGTCCATGCGTACCAGCATGGAGCCTTTCTGCACACGGCTGCCTACCTCAACGTATATATGCTCAATATGGCCCGTGATGCTGGGCGATATGTTCATGGTTTCGTATCCCTCGAGGGTGGTAGACAATTCGAGCTGTTTGGATATTCGCTCGTTTTGGAGGGTCATCACTTTCACTTTTTCAGCCTCTTTTTTGGTGGTGGTGGCTTGGCGGTCCTCGCTTTTTGAGCCGCAGGCGGCAATTGTTGCCACGGTCATCATCAGGACGATGGTTCTAACTATATGTTTCATTATGTAGTTGTTGTTTTATTAGTGTGATTGTTTTTATTTCTTGGAGTCTGCTCCCAGCAGGTTTTCCAATGCAACCTGGGCTTGCACAACGCTCATCACCGCCTGAATATAGTTGCTTTGGGCTGTGATGATGTCGGTGCTGGCATTGGTGACCTCTAGGTTGCTGGCCTGTCCATAGGTGTATTTCTCAGATATGTTGCGAAATACACGCCGCGTTACCTCTAGGTTCTCACGCTGTATCTGATAGCTTTCAATGGCCGACACTAGGTCGTAGCAAAGCTGGTTGTACTGAACCTTCAGTCCGTCCTCGGCCTGTTGTTTGCTGTTGAGGGTCTCCTGTAGGTCTATCTTGGCACCCTTCACCTTGGCCATGCGTGTGCCGCTTTGGAAAAGAGGCAGGCTTACGCTGGCACCTATCATGTTGGGCGGTGTCATGTTGAATCCGGCATCTTTGCCAAAATAGGTCTTGTTGCTATACTGGTAGTAGGCCGATAGGGTAGGGGTGAAGTCCATCCAAGCCATGGCTACCTGCTTGCGCGACAGATTCTCGTTTTGCTGCAGCAGTTGGTAGTCGTAATTGTCCTCGATGCGGAAGCCTCCCATCGTCAGTCGTGCTGCGTAGTCAATGTCCATTACTTGTTCTAAGGGGGTGGTCAGTTCTAGCTGAGAGTCCACGTCGGCTCCCAATAACAGCAGCATTGAGTTGTAGAGCATGGTCAGGGTGCGCTGTGTGGTATTGATGTTGCTGCGCATCGAGGCCACCTGCACCTTAAGCTTGTCGGCATTGATTTGCTCTGTGGCACCGGCACGTACGCTTGCCTCGGTGGTGGATAGCAGCTGAAGCATGTTTTGCAAGCTGGTGTCGAGCAGACGTACGGTCTGCTCCATGATGAGTATCGAAGTGTAAGTCGATTTGACATTGGTGCGGGTTGTCAGCTCCGACTGGCTGTGGCTTATGTTTGCCATGTCGATGGCTATGTCGTTCAGCAACGTACCCACTATCTGCGCGCCCGTCAGGGCGATGGAGGCGGTGATGCTGAATGTGCCGCTAGGGTTCATGGGAATGCTGGTCGAGGCGGTCTCCCCGCCGCCACCACTTGATGGAAATGAGATGGGGAATGTCTGTCCTCCGATGGTGATGGAGTCGGGCATCATCGAACCCATCGAACTCCTTCCGCCAAAGTTCATCTCATAGCCGCACATGTTCTGGTAGTCAAACCCTGCCTTCACCTGAGGCAGCATGCTTGACAGTGTCTGCCAACGTGTTGCTTCTGCTTTCTTCACGTTGAGTGTGGCGTTCTGTAGTGCGTAGTTGTGGGCCACGGCATAATCCTGTGCCTCTTGTAGCGACAGCCTCAGCTTCTCTCCCTCTTGGGCCATTGCCGATATTG
The DNA here is from genome assembly GCA_017428115.1 of Bacteroidales bacterium. Taxonomy (GTDB): domain Bacteria; phylum Bacteroidota; class Bacteroidia; order Bacteroidales; family P3; genus Colimorpha. The sequence goes on from JAFRRK010000050.1 coordinate 24,329, forward strand.
CCGCCAGCGTGGCAACCAGTGCAAGTGTTAGTTTCTTAAATGTCATATTATTGTATGTCCTTTTGTTATTCTATTCCTCTAATTTTAAATCTTCCAATAACTTACGAAATTCTTCCTCGCGCTTCTCATAGCGGGCTATAGCGTCGGTAGACATCAGTCCCCTTAGAAAAGTGAAACCTATCTCGCTCACTTTTCTAGAATACTCTTCGCGGTTGTCTATCTCTGTTAGTCGGTGGGCTTGAATGCTTTTGCATAGAAAGTCGGCCGTGGTTTCCTTGTCGACATTGGGGCGGAGGTAGTGGTTGGTTTCGGCATAGTCCAGCGCCTGTGTGACCATTGTGCGCAGCGATGTGGTGTGGAGTTTGAAGAAACGGTCGTATATCTCGGGATAGTAGCGTTTCGATTCTTCTATCAGGTGGTGATAGTTTTGATTCTGCATGGCATTGACTCGCAGCATATATAATGCCACCAGCACAGGCTCGTCCACCCTTTTGTATATCTGCTTGTGTCGGTTCTCTATGGCATCGTGCACCTGCATCAGGCATTCGGCCAGCAGCTCTTCCTTGGTAGAAAAGGTCTCATACAATGTCCGCTTGGACATACGCATGGCGGCAGCGATATCGTCCATCGTCACCCCTCTCAGACCCCTGCTGTTGAACATCTGCAGGGCTGTTTCAACAATTTTTCGCTTGTTGTCGTCGGTAGCCATCGTGTTGTTATATATCGATATGCATTAATCATAGGCCCATAAGGGCACTCTGTTTCGGGCTGCAAAGATACATAGAAAACTTGGAAAACCAGATAAGTTTTCCAAGTTTTGGTGTTAAATATGTTTAATGGCTTATCTGCTTTTGCGCTCAGGGATGGGCTGGATGTTGGTTTTAGCCACTTTGATGCGGGTGCCAGGGGCTATCTCCAGCACCGCCTGGGTGGCATCGGTGCTCACTATGGTGGCGTGCAAACCTCCGGCTGTCATGATGCGGTCGCCCTGTTTCAAACTGTCGCGATATTCGGCCTCTTTCTTGGCCTGCTGGCTTTGGGGGCGAATCATAAAAAAGTAGAATACAGCAATCATGGCCACAAACATGATGGCGGTCTTCCAGCCGGTAGAGATGTCAAGTAGTATCATCTGAATGTCTGTCAATTTTAAATTATAAACAATAATTGAGGCTCTGTGCCGTTAATTTAACTAATGAATAACGCAAGTGATGGTAAAATATTGTGATCTTTTTTATTCTTTTCTCAAAATTGGTACTTTCACTCTCGGAGGGGGCTACGCCATGATACCCCTCATGGAGCAGGAGCTGGTGGACCGCCGGCAGTGGATGAGCCGCGAAGAGTTTCTCGACCAATTGGCTCTCTCTCAGTCTATGCCGGGTGTGCTGGCTGTCAATATGGCCACAGGTTTGGGCTATCGTCTGCTCGGCCTGCGGGGGGCGCTCTCAGCGGTGGCGGGCAATATTGTTATGCCTATTCTATTCATCCTTCTATTGGCCATGCTGTTCCGCCATTTTCGAGACATACCTGTTGTTGAGCATTTCTTTTTGGGAGTGCGCCCGGCGGTGGTGGCGCTCATTGCCGCACCAGTGTTCCGTCTGGCTAAGTCGGCCAATGTCACTTGGCGCACTTGTTGGATTCCCATCCTTTCCGCCCTGCTTATATGGCTGTTCGATGTGAGTCCCATCATTATCATTCTGGCGGCCATCCTCCTCGGTTTCTCCTATGGTCGTGCCCAAGAGGCCATAAAGAATCGTAAAGCTAATGGCTAGCGGCTATGCCCTTTGGATACTATACTTTTGTAAACAATTGACCATGGTTTTTTTACAACTTTTTTTGACTTTTCTCAAGATAGGGCTTTTCACTTTTGGCGGAGGCTACGCCATGATAGCTCTTATACAGAGCGAGGTGACGATAAACCACCACTGGCTTACACCACAAGAGTTTACCGACATACTGGCCGTAAGCCAGATGACCCCGGGACCAGTAGGCATCAATACAGCCACTTACACCGGCTACACCGCCGTGCTAAATGCTGGCTACGACACTTGGCTGGCGGTGCTGGGAGCGTTGCTTGCCTCGTTGGCTGTCATCCTGTTGCCTATGGCGTTGATGGTGGTGGCAGTTATCTTCCTCAAGCGCATGCAGGGCAACAAGGATGTTGAGAATATCTTCCGTTACCTTCGTAAGGCTGTTGTGGGTCTGATAGCTGCCGCCGCCCTGCAGCTGTTGAGTGTCGACAGCTTTGGCCAGCCTGCCCTCACTATGCAATTTGTACTAAGTTTGGCCATCTTTGCCGCAGTGTTCGTCTTGTCTCTCCGCCGAGTCAGCCCCATTTTGCTAATACTTGGTGCCGGGGTGCTGGGTATTGTCGCCTACGCTTTTTAGCATTGAGGCGTGACTATAGTCTTTACTACGTCATTTATTTGTTCGACGACCGCCTTGTTGCCGTCCTAGGGTCGGTAAGCGGGGGTGTAACGTATTGATATTGGTGGGAATATGTGTTTTATTGCAATGAATCGTAGGATGCGGTAGGATGCTGCAATGTGCGGTAGGGATATATGTGTGTTGGGCTGTGAAAGGTGGCGCCTATGGTTTGGTGGTGGGTGTGGTGGAGGCATTGGCGGCACGGCGTATGAGGGAGAGCTGGTGCCAAAAGTCGGGGAAGGATTTGCTGACTTGTTCGGGATCTTCGATTGTGAGGTTGGGAAAGATGAGGGTGAGCACGCCGAAGGCCATGGCTATGCGGTGGTCGCCATGGGTGTTGACAGGGGTGTGGGGGGTGAGGCGTGCTGGGGCTAGGCGCACTTCGGTGGCGGTCTGTGTGATGGTGGCTCCCATTTTTTCTAGTTCTTCTTTGAGTGCTTGGATGCGGTCGGACTCTTTGAGACGCAGGTTTTTGATGCCGCGCATACGTGCGCGTATGCCTAATGCGGCGCAGCTCACTAGGAGGGCGGGGAGGAGGTCGGGGCAGTCGATAAAGTTGTATTCGAAGGTGTCGGCGTGGCTGCCGGTGCCTACTATGGCTATGGAACGGGTGTTGGAACGGTAGGGCGCGCGCAGTTCTTGGGTGACGACGCCTAGATGTGCGTAGAGTTCTTTGACCACACGGTCGCCTTGTACGGAATGGCTGTAGGTGAGGCCTTGCATGCGGATGCGTAGCCCCGGGACTAGGCAGGCTGCCGCATAGATGTAGGAGGCTGATGACCAGTCGGGCTCGATGTTGACTACCTGATGTCGGTGGATGGTGTTGGGAGGTAGGGTTTCGACACGGTAGACGCGTCTGTTGGGGCTGACGGTGTTTTTGATGCCTGCCTGAGTGAGGAGGGCGCAGGTCATCTCTATGTAGGGGCGCGAGGCGGCACGGTCGGTGAGGGTGAGGGTGAGCCCGTTGGGGAGGAGGCAGCCGATGAGCATCATGGCAGATACGTACTGGCTGCTTTCGTTAGGGTCGATTTCGGCCATGCGGAATTGGGGTGTGAAGCCTGTGATGTCGAGGGGCAGGTAGCCTTCGTTCTCGGTGCATACTATGGTGCAGCCCATGCTCCGCAGGCATTGGATGAGGGGAAGCATGGGGCGCTGTTTGAGGCGTTCGTCGCCTGAGAGGTGCCACTGCCCGGGTGTGATGGCAAGCAGGGCAAGCATGAATCGTGCCACGGTGCCGGCGTTGTGACAGTAGAAGAGGGTGGAGGTGCGGTGGCGCAGTTGCGTCAGCAGGGCGGCCATGAGCTGGGTGTCGTCGGCATCGGAGAGGTGGCGTAGCATGAAGGGCGACCCCATGATGTGATTGAGCATTAACCAACGGTTGCTGAGGCTTTTGGAAGCAGGCAACTCGATATGGAGGTCGTTGGTATTCATATTTGGATGCCGTACTCTTTGATTTTGCGGTAGAGTGTACGCTCGGAGATGTGGAGGTCTTGTGCTGCCGCGCCTCGTTTGCCGCCATGGCGTTCGAGGGCCATGCGGATGGCGCGTTTTTCGCGTTCTTCCAGTGCGAGGGGTTCTTCTTCCACCACCTCAGAGTCTTGGAAGCTCTCTTCGGGCGGCGGCGGGGTGTCGGAGGGAAGCACATGCAGTTCGCCTGTGGGGGATGGTTTGTGTGTGTCGAGGTAGGTGTAGTTGTTCGCAGGGGTGTGTCTGGTGGGTGGTATGCCTTGGGCCAATTGGGTGACGGCTTGGCGTAGTTCGTTGATTTCGTTGCGCATTTCGCTTATCATTTGTCCCATGGAGAGTGCTTTGAGCAGCAGTTCGCGGTCGGAGATGGCGGTGGAGGTGCTTGAGGATGCTCCGTTGAAGAGGGTGGGCATTTTCTCTTCGGGTACGTAGTTGAGATAGTTTTGTAGTATGGGGAGTGTGATGGTGCGTTCTTTTTCCACCACGGCTATCTGCTCGGTGACGTTTTTCAGCTCGCGGATGTTGCCGTACCAGGGGTAGTTCATAAGGTATTGGCGGGCTTCGTCGGTGAGGAAGATGGGGGGCATGTTGTATCTTTCGGCCACGTCGGACGAGAATTTGCGGAAGAGTAGGGGAATGTCGTCGCGGCGTTCGCGCAAGGGTGGTATGTAGATGGATATTTGCTGTAGGCGGTAGTAGAGGTCTTCGCGAAAACGTCCGTTGCGTATTGCTGCGACGAGGTCGACATTGGTGGCGGCGACTATGCGGACGTTGACTTTGGTGGTTGTGGAGGAGCCTACGGGGATGATTTCGCCATTTTCAAGCACTCGTAGGAGTTTGACTTGCATGGAGAGGGGTAGTTCGCCTATTTCGTCGAGAAATATGGTGCCGCCATCGGCTTCTTCGAAGTAGCCTTTGCGGTTTTTTTCGGCACCGGTGAAGGCTCCTTTGACGTGTCCGAAGAGTTCGCTTTCAATGGTGCCTTCGGGGATGGCTCCGCAGTTGACGGAAACGAGGCCACGGCCTTGGCGCACGTGTTTGCGAAGGCTGTTTTCGTGGATGATGCGGCTGAAGACGTCCTTGCCTACGCCACTTTCGCCGGTGATGAGGATGCTGAGGTCGGTGGGAGCTACTTGTATGGCTTTGTTGAGGGCTAGAAGCAGTTTGGGGTCGTTGCCTATGATGCCGTATCGGAGTTTGAGGGTTTGGAGGTCCATGGTGAATGATTGTTGTGGGGGTTGTATGGTGGTGTGGGGTATGGCTAGACGATGACGCGGTGAAGTGGTTTGCAGACGGCTTGGCGCAGGGTGACCAGATGTTGGTGTTCGGCGATAAGGCGGTCGGTCTCGTCATCGTCTTTGCAATTGCGCAGTTTGTATTTGAGGTTTTCGATTTTCTTGTCGATGGCTTTTTGTTTGAGTGTGAGGATGGATTCTTCAACGTCTTTGTACAGGCGGCTTTCGATAGAGGGTACGGAGATGTGTTTCCGCATTAGCCAGTTGTCGCTGATGGTATAGGGGTTGACCATGAGCATGAGAGCCTTGTTGCGGATGAGTGTGTCGCTGAGGGTGGCAAAGAAATTGGCATCGGGCAGGGGCTGTTGTTCGACGACGGCTTGACGGTAGAAGTCGAAGATTTGTTGGTAGAGCTTGTTGTCGAACTGAATTTCGTTTTCGATGATTTCATCGACTATGATGTTGGCAATGGGTATGCTGGTGGTGAAGGTTTTGCCCGCTTCGTCGACCATTTCTTCGGGCAGTTCTTTGCTACCGTAGTTCAGCAGCAGTTGGATGATGTGTTCTTCTTGGTATTCGGCTGGGTGTTCTTCGGCAAGGATTTGCTCGGGGGCACGATGGGAGGTGCTTTGGCGCATCAGCTCGTAGTCGGAGGGGTCGGGTTCGAGGGGAGGGGGGGCTCCGGGCTGTGGGTTGGCAGTGGTTGGCAGTGGATTGGGGGCGCTGTTGGCGGCTTGGCTTTGCTGGCGTGCTTCCTCTTTGCGCGATTTGATGATGTTGAGGTTGATGGTCTTGCCGAGCTCGTTAAGCAGTACCTGCTCGGACATGCGGAGCCGCGAGGCGGTTTGGATGATGTATTCTTGCCGTTCGATGGGGTCGGGGACTAGGGCAATGGTGTTTATTATCTCTTTTAATACTTCGGATTTGCGTATGGGGTCGGTCTGTACGTCTTCGAGCAGTACGCGGGTTTTGAATGCTACGAAGTTTTCTTCGTGGGTGCTGAGGTATTCTTGTAGCTGTGTGGAGCCGTATTTTTGGGCATAGCTGTCGGGGTCTTCGCCATCGGGGAATAGGACTACACGGACGTGCATGCTTTCTTCGAATAGGAGGTTGACGGCGCGCAGGGCAGCCTTGATGCCCGCCTTGTCGCCATCGTAGAGGACGGTGACGTTGGGTGTGAATCGCTTGATGAGGCGTATTTGTTCGGTGGTGAGGGATGTGCCACAGGAGGCTACTGTGTTGCAGACCCCCGACTGATGCATGGAGACGACATCGACATTCCCTTCTACAAGGTAGCATTTGTTTTCTTTGCTGATGGCGTTGCGGGCTTGGAAGATGCCATAGAGGGTGTGGCTCTTGTCGTATATCTCTGAGTCGGGCGAGTTGACGTATTTGGCAGCTTGCTTTTCACTGGAGAGGACGCGTCCGCTGAAGCCTAGCACGCGCCCTGAAATGCTGTAGATGGGGAACATGACACGGCCACGAAAACGGTCGTAGTATTTGCCTTCTTCTTTGAAGATGGTGAGGCCGCTTTTTTCGAGTACTTCGTTGGAGTAGCCGTTGCTGCGGGCATGGTCGGTGAAGTTGCGCCACTCGTCGAGGCAGTAGCCGAGGCCGAAGGTGCGAATGATGTCGTCGCTGAGTCCTCGTTGATGGAAGTAGCTGAGGCCTACGGCACGCCCCAGCTCATTGTTGTAGAGTAGGTCGGCAAAATATTTTTGGGCAAATTCGCTCACATGGAAGAGTGCGTCGCGTTCGGTTTGGCGCTCTTTCTGTTCTTCGGTTTGGCGCTCCTCTTCAATTTCGATATTGTATTTGTTGGCCAGATAGCGCAGGGCTTCGGGGTAGGTGTAGTGTTCGTGGTCCATGATGAAGCCCACGGCATTGCCTGATTTGCCACAGCCAAAGCATTTGTAGATGCCTTTTGAGGGGGAGACGTAGAAGGAGGGTGTCTTCTCATTGTGGAATGGACAGCAGCCGATGTGGTTGGCTCCTCGTTTTTTGAGTGAGACAAATTCTCCTATTACCTCCTCGATTTGAGTGGCATCCATGATGCGTTGTATGGTTTCGCGGCTTATCATTTCGGATTGCAAAAGTACAAAAAAAAACTGACATTTTGTCAGTTTTGAAGTGAAATAATGTTATGCGTTTCTAAGGAGTTGATACTGTGTTGAGGATATCGGGTGCGTTAGTCGCAGAGGACATAGATGTCGTTGCGTGGATTGATGAAGAGTATGGGCAGCCTGTGAGGATTGCGTATGATGCGTTGTTCCTGGGTGCCGGCAAACCATTCGAGGATGTCGAGGTCGCGAGTGTCGGTGGTGACTGAGATGAGCATTCCGCAACCAATGCGGGCAGCAGTGTCGCATATTTGTGTCTCGGGAAATAAGGCTCGCCCCGTGACGCTCTGTTGGTCGTAGGTGACACCAAGTCCTTTGAAAAATTTGTTCATGAAGAGGATGTTGTTGTGCCATTTGGCACGCAGGCCATCGTCGCTGTAGTCGTAGTGGAGCACGGTGAGGCGGCTGTGGTTGAAACGGCTGAAATAGCTGGCCCAGATGAGTTTTTCTTTGCTCTCTTTGCGGAAGTCGATGCCGTAGCCGATATGGCTGTATACCGAGGGGTTTTCGAGGGGACTCTGCACGGTAAGGTAGGCTATCTTGCAGCCGCCAAAGAGGCGAAGCACTTGTCGTGGATGTGTGGGAGAGCCCCGGCGGATGGATGGGTTGACTCCTGCCACAGCAATCACCCCGTTGAGCATAGTGGGAAGGGCATTGATTATTTCACGGGTGTCGCCTTTTAGTGCTACATGGGCAGGGTGGATGTTGGGATGTGCGGCTTCTATTTGCAGTAGGGTAGGGGTGGCTTGGTCGACGGTGGGGTTGTGGTGGCGGGGGTCTTCGACATAGAGAAGGATGAGCCCTTTGTTGAGCATTTGGGCAAGAAAGGCGGCATGGCTCACTACGGTGTGGGTCATGCTGAGGTCGGCGAGATAGGCAATGACAAATTGGTCTTTCATCTGCTATCGTATAAGTGTGATGTCGCCTTTAAGGAGGTTTTCTTGACCTGCCTCGCATTTGACGTGGCAAGTGAAGGTGTAGACCCCTGGGAGACAGGGATTGCCGTTGTAGCGGCCATCCCAGCATTCGTGGATGTCGTGCGTTTCAAATACTTTTTCGCCCCAGCGTGTGTAGATGGCAATATAGAAGTCGAGTACGAAGTTGCCTCGAAAACAGAGGCGGTCGTTGAAACCGTCGTTGTTTGGTGAGAAGGCGTTGGGGATAAAGATATTGGGTCGTCCACAATTGACATCAGTGCAGTGTATCATAATGCTGCCCTGCCAGGTGCAGTTGAGGCTGTCGGTGACTGTGACGGTGTAGAGGGTGAAGGTGTCGACGGGAGTGGCAATGGGGTTGGGGCTGTTGGGATGGTCGAGGGTGAAGGCTTCGCTCCATTGGTAGGTGGCACCTGGAATCTGTGTGACGTGGAGCCCTACGCTTTCGGTGAGGAAGAGGATTGAGTCGTCGGCCCAAACGCTCATGTGGTTGAGTGTGGTGTCACGGATAATGGTCTGCGTCACTTCGTAGGGGCATCCTGCGGTGTCGGCAAAATGAATTGTGTAAGTACCCTCGCAGAGGTCGTTGAGAAGGGTGTCGCCAACGTGTGTGTCAGGAAGGCCATAGCTGAGGGATATCCATCCGTCGCACTCGTCGCCGCAGAGCACTGGTTTTGAGTCGATGGTGTATTGGAGTGTGGGCGGATCTGTGATGGTGAAGGTGCGTTGTACGGAACAGCCGTGGCTGACGACTGTGAGTGTGTGTGTGCGTCCGTCGGCACTGAGCCCTGTGAGGATGGAATCGCCAGCAACACCGTCCCAATAGTATATGGCTGAATCGGCTGCCAAGGATGAGATGACGGCAATGGCACGAGCGTCGTTGCCGCCCGGGCAGGTGGGGGAGAGGATGATGAGGGTGTCAAGGAGGTTGAGGTAGGTGACGGTGAAGGTGTCTATCTCTTGGCAATTATCTTCGTTGGTGATTTGCAGGATGTAGTTGCCGGTTTGGGTGACATAGGGATTGGAGATGGTGCTGTCTGACACATCGCCTTCAAGCCATAGGTAGGTGCAGCCGATTATGGGTCGGGGACCTATTTGGATGGGGTCGTTGGTGCAGGAGGTGATGGCATGGTAGTGGTCGCCTTCGTCGCTGAGCACCCACACGGGTATCTCTGTGGTGTCTGAGGTTCGGCAGCCATTGGCGAGGAAGGCAATGAGTTGCACTGTGTAATGGCCTGCTTCGGTGAAGGTGTGTTGCGGGTCGCGAAGTGTGGAGGTTGTGCCGTCGCCAAAATCCCAGTGGAAGGAGTCGCCTCGGCTGGTGTTGGAAAAATTGACGGTATATGGTGGCTGACAACCTACAGGTGGTGTGATGCATTCTGCCACAGCAAAGTCGTTGTGGATGTTGAGGCGGAAGAGTGCATTGTTGCAGTTGTTGCTGAGGTTATGTCGCGACCATGCTCCATCGGTTGTTGGAAAGCCGTCGTTGTGATAGCAGCTGGCGCAGACGCTTTGGTAGAGGGTAGACATCTTGTCGAACCTGCTGGTGCCGCCGTCCACATGGTCATAGCCTCCACTGGAGCTGGTGACCCCGTGGACTTCGCCAAAAAAGGTGGCATAATCAAGGTTCGAGGCTTGCTCGTCAATGGCCATGATGTAGAAATCCATTCCATCGGTGGTGTCCTGTATGGCATCGGTCGTTGTTTCCATGCCGGTGGTTCCCCCTTCGTTCCACCGGATGCTGTAGCCATTGACAAAGTCGCGTCCCCATCCTGCTGCATATACCCGGTCGCACAGGTCGGCGGCAAATGCCGTTGGGGAGAGGTTGGGCTCGCTATTGGGAGTTCCAAATACGGTCGACCATTCCAGTCCGCTAAGGTCTGGAAGCATACGTGCGAGGAGCATTCCGCTACCGGGTACGTTGTAGTTGGCATTGTATATCATGGTGCTGCCCGTGGCTTTTGTCTGTCCGTAGACGAAAACATCGTTATTTCTGCCACAGCGCACAAAATAAAGCTGGTCGTACTCTGAAGAACCATAATAGGTGCAGGAGATGATTTCGTCTCCGGCATAAGATATCTTTGCCACAAATCCATCGGCACTACCGCCCCCGTAGGTACGCTGTAAGGCCCCTTCGGTGGTGGGGAAAAACTGTGACGAGGTGCCGCCGCATACCAAGAGATTGTAGCTGGTGTCGACATCGATGGAATAGACAGCAGTGGGCTCGAGTCCGCCAAGATAGGTAGACCATATCATGTTGCGCAGGTTGTAGTCGAGCTTAAACACCACACCGTTCTGTATGGCGCCACCGTTGGGTTGCACACTGTTTGGGGTGGTGGGGAAATCGAGCGAATGGCTAGTGCTGCCCACGTATACGTTGTTGTTGTCGTCGGTGATAAGCTCGCCACGGGCACCATCGCCATAATTATAGTACAGCGAGTCGTTGCCATCCATGATGACATTGTTGCGGCGGTTGAACGACGCGTGGTAGTTGAGCCCGTCGTTTTGTGTCCCTCCCACATAGGTGGATGCCTTTAGTTGTGTCCCATCGCTGCTAAAACGGCATACAAATATGTCGCTTCCATGTTGGAAATTGATGGCTGTTGTGCCCTCAAACTGAAGCTCTGTTCCACCGTTGAAGGTGGTGTCGAACGCATTTGGCGTGACTGGAAAGTCGCTGGAGCCTGTGGTGCCGAAGATGACCAACTCGTCGAGTGTGTTCACATACATGCTATGAGGCATATCGGCAAGGTTTCCGCCAATATATGTTGCAAAATGGCGTACACTGCCCGAGCTATCGAACTTGAAGATGCCCACGTCGGCATTTCCGTTGAATGTTCCGTCATAGGCTCCCACCGATACGGGATAGCCTATGCCGAATACGATGCCTGCTGTGTAGGTGTTTTTTCTGAAGTCGTATGTGGCGGTGGTGCCCCAGTTGTCGGCAGTTGAGCCTGTGTAGGTTGAGAAGTGCAGTGTGGGGTCGATAATGAGCGTCTGTTTATTGTCGTATTCGTCTATTTCGATAGTCACCCTGTCGCCCTTAATCTTGTATCGCGCTGCTATTTCTCGTCTGCCAGTGTCTGATTCTTGGTAGGCATAGGGCTCTATCTCAACTAGCTCACCTACCGAGGTGCGTATTATCAAGTTGCCATTGCTGAGGTATAGTTTATCAACACCGTTGTAGCGCATGGCTATGGCTCTGGGGTCTGCTCCTGGCGATACGTAGAAATTGGTCTTAAGGGCATTCGATGCCACCCTCACATCAAGGTCTATGCCTTGGTATAGATTTTGATAATAGATAGTGCCATAGTGTGGTAGACGTGATGCCCATCGGCTCGGGTCGTGCCCATAGTAATAGTTGTCGTAACCGCCATCTAAGTCAATGTCCTGTCCCGTGATGGCGGCATCAGGATTGCAGCCTTCAAATATTACCTTGTAGGCATGCATCATCTGCCCAACATGATGGTGGAAGTGGTGGTCGTGGTCCACGGTCTGCTCTCTTACGGCTATGGTGAAGCAATCACGCTCGGCGAAGAAAGCAGCGTTGTGCATCTGAGCTTTGAACAAGAAAGGCCCTTTCCACTGCCCACGATTTTCAATAAAGTATGTCCTTCCACCCACGCCCAGAGTGTCGCGTTGCCGTGCCAGCAGAGGATTTATTGCTGCAAATAATAATAGCAGCAAGAGTGTGCCCTTGTGGGCACACTCTGCTGTTATGAGAGGATAGTTACTCTTATTTGAGGACTTCGATGACACCATTGTGTTCCAGATTGCCCTTGTATCCCTTTCCTGAGAATCTGTAGAAATAGGTACCCGCGGGTGTGTTGGTCTTGGAGGGATCCCAGAATTGGTCGTCACGTTGTATGTTCACAGCGTGGAATACCCTCGAGCCCCACTTATCATAGATGTCAAGCTGGTTGATGGGGTAGGCAAGGCCCTCAACTAGGTTGGTTATCACAAACCTGTCGTTGATGCCGTCGCCATTAGGTGTCACCACGTTGGGGAACTTCAAGTTGTCGTTTATTATTAGGATGGTGTTCTCCACCGTGTCTGAACACTGCACCAGTCTACCGCTAGGCCCGTAGTTGTCCGAGCGTGCCAGCAGCCTGATGGTGTAGTTGCCTGACACATCCTCGCCATTATCAGCCCTCCAGGTCCAGGTTGGGTTGTTGTCGGTGAGCGTGTGGAACGAGTACGGCATATCCTTATCATATTGGATTTCCCAGTAGTACACGTTGGAGCCGTCGTCGGGTTTGGTGTTGTTGATGAGTGAGATTGACGGATGCAGCACCGTTGGGAATTCCGGCTCCCATGAGAATGCAGCCTTCGGTGAGGGATACACATGGATTAGATTTGCATAAATCAATGAGTCTTTGCATCCTTTCTCGCTCTCCACATAGTATTTCAGGTCGTAGCTACCTGCCGCATATGAGTGGCTGGGATCCTTCAGGGTGGAGTAGGTGCCGTCGCCGAATACCCAGTGGTACTTATACCCGTTGGTAGTGGTGTTGTCAATGTTGATAGTGAAAGGCTCGCAACCCTCGAGAGGATAAATGCCCGGGTCGAAGTTGGGTATGGGCTGGGGATTGACGGTGACAACGATAGTGTCTCGGGCAGAGCAAGAGATGTTGTTCGACTCGTTTCTCACTTCCACTATATACGACTTGGTGTCGTACGAACCCGTGCGGGTGTCAATCACTCCTGTCGTGTCGCCAAACGGTTCCCAAATATAGTTGTAGTGAAAGCGGTCTGAATAGGAGTCTCTTGCGTCGAGGGGTATACTGTTCACGCTACAAAGCAGCGTATCGTTGCCAAGATGGGGAGTAGGTGTGTGAACTGTAGTGATGTGGGTCAGCGTGTCCCAGCGGCAGCCAAACTCGTCGAAGATTGACAGCTTCACCTTGAAATCGCCGCTTGTGTCGGGCGAAGAGATATAGGCTGCAGTGGTGTCGTTCCACTTCTTGTTGATGCGCAGGCCCTTGTATAGACCATCGCGGTAGTCGGTGGCATAGTTGGTGTCGGGGTGCCACACCACCGAGTCAATGCCCACCTGGTAGTCGCAGTCGCCAGTGGCTGAACCGCATATGTCCATAGACCAATTGAATATCCAGCCGTTATCACCACCCCAGTAGTCGCATATCTCCGCATTCCACACTCCTGCCAGAGGGCAGCCAATCAGCTCCGAAAAGTCGCTCGCGGGGGAGTAATAGTCCATCTTATCCTCATGATTGCTGGGCATTCGGCCTTGTACTGTCACAGGATCAGTAGCGTTTTGATAATGGAAATTAGGAGCCATTTGAGGCAGTGTCACAGTATCTCGGAATATGTATTGACCGGTGCCTGTGTAAGAGATATACCAGTTGCCTGGTTGGAAACGGGTGGGAAAATCTGCCTTATCGCCTGTGACCAGGGTATAGTTCTCGTTGCGCGACCAGCAGTAGTCCAACCCGATGCCAAATGGATTATTAAGTGAGTCGCATTCATCTCTGTGGTCGTTATGTGTAGCGTATCCAGTGTAGGTACCACCTCCAGCTGAGGTGCCATCGGGAGAGTCTGCTGGAGCCATGGGGTCACAGGTAATACATGATGGAGGACCATATTTTCCATATTTCAAGATGGCATAGCCTACGGTATTTGAAGTGTTCTCATCGTAAATTGGGCATGAAACTGCTATGCGGTAGTCGCCCATAAATGTATGCTCATAATTGATGCAGATAGAACATATCTCGTCGGCCGATGCAATCTTCTGTCCCGGAGGGAACTCACCCGTAAAATCAACAGGTGCTTGATAGCATGCTACAGGACAACGTGGGCCATCAGGGATAAATGTACGCACATTATTTACCTTCGATACTGATTCACTGAATTTAATCTTCTTTAGTGTCAGGGTTCCGTTGTCGCCCGAATAGCCCACATTTACCATTAGCGAGTCGTTGTTGCATATCGAGCTCAGGTCAAATATGGTCTTAATTGGGTTTGGCGATATTCGTGCCTGCACCGATGCGTCTATCCTACTCACGCATCCATTGGGATCTGTTAGTTTCAGCGTTATCATTGGGCACCCAGGCGTTTGGAATCCATTGTATGGGGGTGTCGATGTGGCTCCGATTTCGTTATATACGTCTGAACCAATTTCCCATTCAAACATAGTGTTTGAGTCTGCAGGAAAGTAGTAGCCTGTGTTGTAGGTGTAGTTTCCGTGGCCGTGGAAGATTACCCCCTGTCCCTCGCAAAGCAGTGCGGCCCACACCATACCCAGTGTATCCACTCGGATAATGCTGTCGGTCTGTATGGTGTCGATGTATATGGTGTCGCGTGGTATCACATAGATGCTATCGTTCACTTGCACGGTGTCATACACTCTCTCATACCCAGTTGTGTCGTATAGGTAATGGAATACGGTGTCGATTGCTGCCGGCACCCATTTCAGTTTGCCGTGTCCCACTACTTCGCCGGTGCGGAGGTTGGTGCGGTCGAACACCGAGTCGATGGTCGAGGTGATATATTCGCATGGATACTGGCACGCAAGCATCAGGTGGAAGCCCGCATAGCTTTCGGTCGAGTCGTGCATCGTGCTCCGTAGGCGGAATGTCAGTTCACCGGTGGGATTGGTCGCTCCAACGTAAAAGTGTTCGTTCGAGTCTGTTGTGAAACAGTTGTTCCGTTTCAATAACAGGGGTGAGTTGATGGTAGGACCGTCGTAGATATAGAACGTATCTCTGCAGCCTATATCCATCGATACGATAGTAACACCCATTTTCTTCGTTCCAGTCGTGTCAACTGAATCGCAGTTTGAGTGTATGGTCATCCAGTAGTCATGGCCGCCTTGGTAGTCTCCACCACTGCCGCCCTCGTCACACAATGCCCAACCCGAGTTGCCGGGACCCGAGCGTGTGGTGGCGTGGGTTGTAGAGTCCAAATTCATGAACACTACGTTCTGTGCCATAACGCTGCCCGCAAAGACTATAGCCAATGCTAATAAAAGTATCTTTTTCATGATAGTAGTGTATTATGCGTTATAGGAACCTGTTAACTAATCTTTAAATTGTTCAGGATTGCTCCATCGGGCCATAGCCTCGGGATATGAGCGCACGCCCAGATATTTAATATCTCCTTTCTTCCCCATCCTGAAGTAGACCGTCTGTTTGAAGTCTTTGCCCCGAAATTTGTCGAAGTTATACCTGTAATAACTGATGGTGTTGAGGTCGGCCACATAGTCTTTCGGCAGCTTTTGGCCCGTAATCAGGTCGGTCAGGTCGCCGATATCGTTTACTATGGCTCCCTCAGGCACCTCTTGGGTGATAAAGAATGCATTATGCGAGATAATGCAGTATATCTCCTCCTTTTCAACGGGATACGTGGTCGAATCCATGCCTTCCAAGATATACATCGGGCGTACGATAGAGCGGCAGTCTTGTGCCTTGCTTTCGTTAGCCCAACCGAAGGCCATTACGACCATTGCTGTTAAGATGATTTTTTTCATGGTATTTATATTTTTGTTTATCATTCTCTAGGTTTTAACGACTTTTTCTCTGCTTACTTTTCTGCTTGGATTAAGGCGTTTTTTATCCTCCCTCTACTATATACTGTCAAAAGTGCCAAAATCGTCACCCCTAGAGATGTATTTTTAACATTATTTAGTATTCTTCTGTAGCCTCTTGACCAATGCCATCAGATATCCCAGCACTAGGAAGCCTCCCGGAGCAAGTATGAACAGCAGCATCCCGTCGTTGCCTCCGATGAAGTTAAAGCCGAATATCGAGCCGCCGCCCAGCATCTCGCGCACCATGCCCACCAGCGTCAGGGCCCACGTGAAGCCCAGCCCCATGAAGAGGCCGTCGAGCAGCGAGTGCCACACATTATTCTTCGAAGCAAATGCCTCGGCGCGTCCCAGCACGATGCAGTTCACCACGATAAGGGGGATAAACAGGCCCAGTGTCTCGTACAGGTCGGGCAGGTAGGCCTGCATCACCAGCTGCACTATGGTCACAAACGTGGCTATCACCACAATGAAAGCCGGTATACGCACCTTGTCGGGTATCACCGACTTCAACAGCGATATCACTATGTTCGACATCACTAGCACAAATGCCGTTGCCAGCCCCATACACATGCCGTTGATGGCCGATGTGGTGGTGGCCAGCGTGGGGCACATGCCCAGCACCAATACCCATGTGGGGTTCTCCTTGATAAGTCCGTTTTTGATTATTTCTGCTGCTTTCATTGCTCGTTCACTCCTTTCTGGTATATTGCGTAAGCGTTGTTGATTATCTCGCAGAATGCGCGCGAAGTGATGGTCGAGCCGCTGATGGCATCCACATCGCCGCCGTCCTTCTTCACCTTCAGCCCTTCGGCAGGGTTCTTGCCTATCACATCGCCCTTATTCCCCTTTTGAAACCATTCGCCTGCCTTGGCACCCAGGCCGGGGGTCTCGGCAGTCTCCAATATCTGGTAGCCGCTGATGTTGCCTTCCGCATCCAGCCCCACCATGGCAACCAGGTTGCCGCCAAATCCCTTGCCACTCTTCGACTCAATTGCCATGCCCACCAGCGCATCCTGGGCGTTATACGCCTTTGTGCACGACACGCCCTCTATCTCCACCTCCTCCAGGCGGTCGAATGTGGGCAGCACTGCCTTTACTGCCGCCTCCTTTTTAGCGCGCTGCGCCTGTTCGATAGGCTCGGCGGTAACTCCGCTGACAAAGGCCAGCGCCGCCGCTGCCACCACCGCTATTATGGTTAGCGACAGCAGCATATTGATTAATGTAGATTGTGCTTTCTTTGCCATATCTTTTCATTTTTCGTTATTCAACATTCAATTAGCGAAGCGTCTAGGCTTGCACCAGCGGTTGATGAGCGGTGTCACCGAGTTCATCAGCAGTATGGCAAAACTCACACCCTCGGGATAGGCACCCCAGTTACGGATGATGATAGTCAGCAGTCCACATCCGAAGCCGAACAGCAGCTGCCCGCTCTTTGCCATAGGCGATGTCACCATGTCGGTGGCCATAAAGCATGCTCCCAGCATTATACCGCCCGTCAATATGGTGGTGACGGGGTCGACATACTGCCCCGGATTGCACAGCCACAATATGCCGCTGAACACAAATGCCGTGCCGATAAATGCCACCGGTATGTGCCAGCTGATGATGCGGCGGCACAGCAGATAGGCGGCACCGATCAATATGGCTATGGCACTCACCTCACCCAGCGAGCCGCCCATGTGGCCCAAAAATATATCGAGCAGTGAGGGCAGATTATTGTCCGCTATCACGCTCTGCACCGTGGCGCCCTCGTGCGTCAACCCCTCCTTGATGATGCCCAGAGGAGTTGCACCCGTGGTGGTGTCGAGCGTCATGGGGAACCACTTGCCCACCGTGGGCCACGTGGTCATCTGGACCGGAAACGAGATAAGCATAAACACACGTCCCACCAACGCGGGGTTGAACGGGTTCTTGCCCAGCCCGCCAAAAGTCATCTTGCCCACGCCTATTGCCACCAGTGCGCCTATTGCCACCAGCCATATCATCTCGGCTGTGGCCGGCACATTGAAGGCCAGCAGCAGGCCGGTCACCACGGCCGAGCCGTCGCACACCGTGCTGGGCACTTTCATGATGAATTTCTCTATAAGCCATTGGAATAGGCAGCAGCATGCCACCGACACCAGGCTGATGAGTAGCGCGTTCAGCCCAAAGTAGGCTATGCCGCACAGCAGCATTGGCACCAACGCCAGATTGACACGCCACATGATTTTCTTTGTTGACTCATCGCTGTGTACGTGAGGAGAACCAGATATATTCAATAGATTCATATTTTAAATATATATTTTAGTCAATAGTTGTTATTCAATGGTGAATAGACTCGCGGTAACATTTCACGCCCTACGCTATCTTTTTGCAGCCATCATGGCGCGCACCTTAAACTTACCCAACCTAATCTCGTCGGTCAGCGGCTTGTTGGCCGGACAGCTGAAGAAACAGCATCCGCACTCGATGCAGTCTAAGATGTTGTGCTCCTGCGCCTCCTCCACACGGTTGTTCTTCACCAGTGCCGAGAACAGATAGGGTTCCAGCCCCATCGGACAGGCGTTCACACATTTGCCACATCTGATACAGTTAGTCTCCGGGGCTCGCCGTGCCTCCTCCGCGTCCATCACCAGCACACTGGCTGCGCCCTTGGTGGTGGGGGCCGACAGGTTGCTTACCGCCTTGCCCATCATCGTGCCACCGCTAATCACCTTGCCCGTGGTGGCGGGCAGCTCGCCTATGGCATGCTTGATAATGTCGTTGTAAGTGATGCCTATACGCACCTGGTAGTTATGCTGGCTGGGCAGTTTCTTGCCGGTGACTGTAAGAATATTCTCTATCAGCGGCTTGTTCTTCTGCACCGCCTCATACACCGCAAACGAGGTGCCCACATTGCTCACCACGCAGCCCACGTCGATAGGCAGCTTGCCGCTAGGCACCTTGCGCCCCGTGATAGCGTTGATAAGCTGTTTCTCGGCACCCTGCGGATATTTTACCCGCAACGGCTCAACGATGATGCCTTCAAACTGGCGTGCCATCTCGGTCATCACCCGTATGGGCTCGGGCTTGTTGCTTTCGATGCCGATATAGGCGTTGGGCACTCCCAGTGCCTTGCGCAGTATGCTCACCCCTATGCAAATCTCCTCGGCGTGCTCCATCATCACACGGTGGTCGGAGGTGAGGTAGGGCTCGCACTCAGCGGCGTTGATGATAAGGTAGTCAGCCTTCTTGCCCTCGGGAATGCTGTATTTGATATGTGCCGGGAAAGTGGCGCCGCCAAGTCCCACGATGCCCATCTCCTTGAGCTTGGCAACTATCTCTTTCGGCTCCAGATTGCACTCCCTCTTGATATCGGGCGTGCGGTCGATGCCCTCCATCCATTCGTCGCCCTCCACATCAATATATATGGCCGTTTTGGGCAGCCCCACCATATCCTTACACACGTCAATCTTGTTCACCGTGCCGCTCACTGGCGAGTGGATGTTGGCGCACATAAAGGCTTGGGCCTCGGCAATCAGCTGCCCCACCTTCACCTTGTCGCCCTTGGCAACGATAGGCGTGGCGGGTGCGCCCAGGTGTTGGTTCATCAATATGGCGACCTGTGTGGGCAGGGGCATCTGCTCTATGACGGAGCCAGTCGATATCTTATTCTCTTCGGGGTGGACACCACCCATTTTGAAAGTCTTCATCTTTTCAATTGTTTTGGTTCCTACTAGTTCTGTTGTGCCGGCGTTGCAGCGGGTGCGGGTGCGGGAGTGGGTGTGGCAGCAGGTGCGGCCTCCTTCTTAGGCGGCAGCGGTGGGAAGTTGACCGCATGGATGGCACCTGTCGGGCACTCGGCCACGCACTTGCGACACATCTTGCACAACGTGAAGTCGATATACGCCAGGTTGTTCTCCACCTTGATGGCTCCAAAGGGACATGCCTTCTCGCACTTGCCGCAGCCTATGCAGGCGGCCGAGCACGACTTGCGTGCCGCGGCGCCCTTCTCCTTGTTGCGGCAGGCCACATACACGCGGCGGTTCTTCAGCCCCTTGTTGCGCAGCTCGATAAGGCCGCGGGGGCAGGCCTTGACGCAGGCCCCGCAGGCGGTGCACTTCTCGTCGTCCACCTTGGGCAGCCCTGTATTAGGGTCGATGCTCAAGGCTCCAAACTGGCAGGCTTTGGCGCAATTGCCCAAGCCCAGGCAGCCGAACACGCAGCCGCTCTCGCCAGCATACACACTGTTGGCAAAGGCGCAGTCCTTAAGGCCGTCGTACTTGTTCTTGGCAGTAGCGTTGGCGCAGCTGCCGTTGCAGCGCAGCACGGCCACTTGCGGCTCTGAGGCCTCGGGCGTGCAGCCCAGCAGGGCCGCCACCTTCTGTGCCACAGCGTCGCCGCCGGCAGGGCATTTCAGCCCATCCATGTTGCCTTGCTTCACGAACGCCTCGGCTAGGGCGCGGCAGCCGGCTTTGCCACAGCCGCCACAGTTGGCTCCGGGCAGCACTTCGGCAATCTCGTCAATCAAGGGGTCTTCGACAACTTTGAACTTTTGGGCGACAAAATACAGCACTACGGCAAAGATAGCACCTATAATGCCAAGCACCAATACTGCGGTCAAAATCATGTTGTTCATAGATTTACGTAGGTTTTGCTTGAGTATTTAAAACTATTCTTATAAAATGCAAATTTACTATCTTTTTCCGACATGGCAAATATTATCTAAATTTTTTCACAAAAAAAGATTTCAACAGCCTTTGTTGAATTATTGTATATAGGTGTATGTTAGTGTGTTATGCTGCATTCTCATCCGTTTTGCCAATCTCCTCTTCCTGCCTTCTTCCCCATCCGCCCTGGCCACGCCGCCACCATCTCCAGGCCTCGCTTCTCCAGCCTGCCCATTTTCACCCCCATTTCATCCTCTTTTCGTCCTCTTTTCACCCCCATTTCACCCCCATTTCACCCCCTCATCATCCCCTCTCCACCCCCTC
>JAFRRK010000051.1 GCA_017428115.1 Bacteroidales bacterium
GCACCCATAATTGTTGGTGTTATTTGTTTTCTAGTCAATTGCAAAGATACGAACAATTATGAAAACAGGCGACGGATTGCTCTGAAAGTTATCAACAATCTGTCGCTTAATTTAATAACATCGCGCTTGCGGAATTAAGGAGTAATACTTTTTTCCACCCAAGTCGTTGTCGTCGGACTGGATATGTCTATGCCCTTTCAGGATGTTTTATAGCAGTTCCTTTATGTCCGCTTGTTGAGGTTCGACAAGCCATTGCCTACAAATAACCACGGAAATACACCTTTGTCGCTCCTATGGTACTTATTTGATTGGTAGGTGGTTATATGATTGTCTGTGGCTTGCCCTACGATGCCGAGGCGGTGAGCCAGCGGAGAATGATTGTAGAGCAAGCGGAGTTTTATCTTTCCCTCACTTGTCGCTCTTAAGTAACCTATATTTACTTGAAGGGCAGGTAGATGACTTTTTTGGTCTGGAAATATTCCTCTTCAAAGAAGTCGGATATATCCCATGTTCTCACCTTTTTCTTGAAGGGTGCCAGTTCTTGGGTCAGGTCGCCGCCCTTGAGGTATAATATGCCGTTGCGGAGCTTATGGTAGTGTATGTCAGACACCTTGCCGCGTGCCCAACTGGCAAACTCGCTAAGTGAGGTGACGGCGCGCGACACGATGAAGTCGAAGTCGCCTTCCACCTGTTCGGCGCGTATCTGCTCGGCACGAACGTTGTTGAGCCCAAGTTGTTGCGACACATCCTGCACTACCTTGATTTTCTTGCCTATCGAGTCTATCAGATAGAAGTTGGAGTGGGGGAACATGATAGCCAGCGGAATGCCGGGGAAACCACCCCCGGTGCCCACGTCGAGTATCTCTGCCATTGTCTTGAATGGTTGCACCTTGGCAATGGCAAGGCTGTGCAGCACGTGGTGCTCGTATAGGTTGGCCATGTCCTTGCGTGAGATGACGTTGATTTTTGCGTTCCAGTCCTCATACAATGGCAGCAGGGCGGCAAATTGTTCTCGTTGTCGCCCTGTCAGCTCGGGGAAGTATTTCAGTATATGTTCCATTTTCTATTAATAATTAAAAATTAAGTGATAAGGCTTTCGGTCGGTGGCCGACTTTTAATTTTTAATTATTAATTGTCAATTCTTAAAGGTATTGTTGCAGGTGTTTGCTCTTGCTGCTCACGCGCAGGCGCTTGATGCCTTTTTCTTTGATTTGGCGCACACGTTCGCGTGTCAGTCCGAATTTCATCGCTATCTCATCTAGGCTCAGTGCGTGGGGCATGCCGATGCCGAAATACATCTTGATGACCTCGCGTTCGTATTCGGTGAGTGTGGCGAGGGAGCGTTCAATCTCTTGCGACAGCGACTCTTGCATCAATGCGCTGTCGGTCGGCGGGGTGTCCTCGTTGGGCAGCACGTCCACAAAGTTCACATCCTCGTCGGCCACAAGGGGCGCATCGATAGAGATGTGGCGGCCCGAAATGCCTAGGATGCTTTTAATCTTCTCCTCGGGGATGTCGAGCATGTCTGCCAATTCCTCTTCCGATGGGGGGCGTTCCAGCTCCTGTTCCAGGCGGCTGATTTCTTTCTTCAGCTTGTTTAGGGCACCCAGCTGGTTGGATGGCAGGCGCACTATGCGGCTGTTTTCGGCGATAGCCTGCAGTATTGATTGGCGTATCCACCATACGGCATAAGAGATGAACTTAAAGCCGCGCGTCTCATCAAAACGTTTGGCGGCCTTTATCAGTCCCACATTGCCTTCGTTGATAAGGTCTGGCAGGCTCAGTCCCTGGTTTTGGTACTGCTTGGCCACTGACACCACAAAGCGCAGGTTTGCCTTTGTAAGGCGGTCCAGTGCCTCTTGGTCGCCGTTTTTAATGCGCTGTGCCAGCTGCACTTCCTCTTCGGGAGTCAGCAATTCTTCGCTACAGATGTCCTGCAGATATTTGTCCAGCGACTTGATGTCACGGTTGGTGATGGAATGTGTAATCTTTAACTGTCTCATGGCTGTCGTTTTTATTCCACTTTCTTTTTTCTAATTCTAGATAACGATAAAAGTGTAAAAAAGTTTCATGAAAATAAACTTTTTTTTTATTGTGACAATATGTGTTTGGTTCATAGGTGTTTGTTTGTTGTTTGGCGGTGTTTGTGCGTCTCTTTTTCTTCCTTTTTCTTCATGGAGAGTTTTATTATTACGGCTTTTAAGGTTTTGATTCTGCATGAAGTGATATGTAACTCGTTGATTTACCGAATGTGTTGCCATTTGGTTGGATGTGATTGTTGTAACGTTTCTGCACATTATTGGTGTGCGATTGATATTTCTTTTGTATCTTTGCAAGTTCGAATTGTAATAGATGAAGGTATATAAGTTAGACGATATTAGCGAGTTGGCCTATGCCACGTCGGTGACTGTGGGCATGTTTGATGGCGTGCACATCGGGCATAGGCATATTTTGCAGCGGCTTAGAGAGGTGTCGGCTGAGATGGGATTGCGTGCGGTGGTGGTTACTTTCGACTGCCATCCCCGACAGGTGCTCAATGCCGAGAGTGCGTCATCGTTTAGGGTGAATACTAACGAGGAGCGCTACCGGTTGTTGGAGAACTGCGGTGTGGAGGAGGTGGTGGAGGTGCATTTCGCAAGGTCGACAGCGCGGCTTTCGGCATGTGAGTTTTTTGAGGAGGTGTTGCTGCGCAGGCTGCATTGTAAGGCCTTGGTGCTGGGGTATGACAATATGTTTGGCAGTCGCCAGCACAACGATTTTGACCGTTTGCCCGCGTTGGCGGCCAGCCACGGGGTGAGGGTGGTGGTGGACACGCCATTGAGTGTGGATGGGGTGGAGGTGAGTTCGACGCAGGTGCGCAAGGCATTGCAGCGTGGCGATGTACGCTATGCCGCCATGCTGCTGGGGTATAACTATAGGCTGTGGGGCACGGTGGTGAAGGGCAGGCAGGTGGGGCGTACGCTGGGATTTCCAACAGCCAACGTGTGTTTGGACGATAGCACCAAGGTGGTGCCGGCTGCGGGGGTGTATGCTGTAAAGGTGATAGGTGTTGAGCGTGGAAGTGTGGGCATGGAGGACCGGCTGAGCGAGGAAGCTGTGCGCATGGCTGGCGGTAGAATAAAGAAGTCGGCTACGCGGGATTCGCAATTTCCCAAGTGGGGTATGGCTAACTTTGGCGGGCAGCCCACATTCGGATTGGAGAAGACGGTGTTTGAGGTGAATGTGTTTGACTATGACGGCGATTTGTATGGCAGTGAGTTGATGGTGGAATTTGTTGACAGGATACGCGATGTGTGCCGTTTTGAGGGGGTGGAGCATCTGGTGAGACAATTGGAAGATGACCGTAGGACGGCAATGAGGATAATGAATGTAGGAGGATAAGATGAAACGCATGGCTCTCTTGGTTATCGGTTTGAGTGTTGTGGTTTCTGCGGCATGGGCGCAGGAGGGAAGGGTGTATAAGTCGCTCCAGGAGGTGGTTGACCCCACGGCGGTGTATTCGCTGCAGCTGCGCGGCAAGCGGTTGAAGGCGGTGCCGTCGGAGGTGTATGAGATGGTGAACTTGCGCGAGTTGGACCTGCGTGGCAACCGTATAGTGCAGTTGTCGGACAGTATAGCAGGGCTGGTGCATCTGCAGCGGCTGGTGCTGAGTCGCAATCCTCTGAGAGGTCTGCCGGCAGCAATGGCAGGGATGTCGGAGCTGAGAGAGTTGGTGCTGTGGTCGACCTATGTTACCGACCTGCCACCAGAATTGGGAAGGCTTGACGGCACGTTAGAGCTATTGGACTTGCGCGACTGCCCCATGACGCAGGCCGACCAAGAGGCTTTGGAACAGATGCTGCCATCGGTGAAGAAAGAATGGTATTATACATGTAATTGTGAATGATATGATGCCCAAGCTGCTTACCATAGCATATTATCAGCAGGACATTGCCTGGGAGGACCCCGAAAGGAACTATCGGATGGTGGAGGAGGCTTTTGCCACACAGGGCAGGGGGGTGGATATGATGGTGGTGCCCGAGACGTTCAACACGGGCTTTTCGGACAATATGGCTGCCCTGGCTGAGCCGCAGGAGGGAGCTACGTTGGCATTTGCCCGCCAGATGGCGGCACGGCACGACGCTCTTTTTGTGGGTAGCTGGACGGTGAAAATAGAAACAGAAGGGGTGGTGAACAGGCTGCATTGGGTGTATCCCGACGGCAGCTATGGCTATTACGACAAGGGGCACACTTTCCGCATGAGTAGTGAGGCAAGCCAGCTGTTGAGGGGTAGGGATAGGAGACTGTTTGAGTGGCGCGGGTGGAAGATTAAGCCTGCGGTATGCTACGACCTTCGTTTCCCAAAATGGTTGCGCAACGGGGTGCCGGATGAGGAACGCCATAAGCTGCCCGGCAACGGCGTGGAGCGTCCTTCGGAGGAGGTGAGGCTGGACTATGACTTGCTGCTGGTGTGTGCCAACTGGCCCGGCTCGCGCCATGAGGCATGGAGCACCTTGCTGAAGGCGCGTGCCATAGAGAATCTGTGCTATGTGGTGGGGGTGAACCGTGCAGGCGTCGACGGGGTGGGCATACCTTATACGGGCAACAGCGCAGCCGTCGACTACAAGGGCATGGAGCTGAGCCACTGCCATGCAGAACAGGCAGAGGTGGGGATGGCGGTGCTTGACTATGAGGGGCTGCAGAGGTTCCGAAAGCACTGGCCGTTTTATCTTGATTTTGATTAGGAGGGTTGAAGAAGAAGTGTGCCGTTGCCTGGGCTTGGACAGTAAGAACGGTTTGTTCACAACCCTCATTGATGGAGTGGAAGTGCAGTTGATATCCAAGGAACGCAATAACACCTTATAAAACAAAACAAATGACTATAGAAGACAAACTAGGGTTTACCAAGATACGCGAGTTGGTGGCGGCAGAGTGCACCAATGCGCTGGCGGAACGAATGGTGGGGGAGATGGCTTTCTCCAACCGTTACGACCGTGTGGTGCGTGAGCTGCAGCAGACAGAGGAGTTTCGCCAGATATTGCTGCTGGAGAATAGTTTTCCATCGCAGGATTTTATAGACCTCACCGACGAGTTGACGCGTCTGCGGGTGGGTAATACGGTGATAGAGCTGGAGGCACTGTTTGACTTGAAATGCTCGCTGCACACCATTGGCGAGTGTTTGCGCTTCTTGCTAAGGGACGACCCTGTGCGCTATCCTATGCTGCGTGAGTTGGCGGTGCGTGTGGAGTTGAATCCCGCCATCACTAAGGCACTGAATAAGATAGTGGATGATAAGGGTGAGATATACGATAACGCTTCGGAAGTCTTGTTAGACATTCGAAGGCAGATGGCCAAGAAACGCAACGATGTGGATATTCAGATAAGTCGCCAGTTGGCACGAGCTAAGCATGAGGGATGGGCTCCTGAGAATGCTGAGGTGACAATCCGCAACGGGCGTATGGTGATACCGATGCTGGACACTCATAGACGTAAGATAAAGGGTCTGATACATGACGAGTCGGCCACTAGGCAGACAGCTTATCTGGAGCCTTCGGAGGTGGTGGAGCTGAACAACGACCTGCGCGAGCTGGAATTCGCAGAGCGGCACGAGATTCAAAAGATCTTGGCCCGCTTTACCGACATGATACGCCCACAGCTTGACGCACTGATAAATGCCTATTGGTTTCTGGCCCGCATCGACTTTATCCGTGCCAAGGCACGTTTTGCGCTCACGCTGCATGCTGGGCGTCCCATAGTGGACAGTATCACCAAAATCAATTGGCTTGATGCCCGCCACCCGCTGCTGTATCTCAATCACAAGGGCGAAGTGGTGCCATTCAATATGGAGCTTAACGATGAGGCACACATCCTCATTGTGTCGGGCCCTAATGCCGGTGGCAAATCGGTGTGCCTTAAGGCTGTGGGACTGATACAATATATGTTGCAGTGCGGATTGTTGGTGCCTTGCCGCGAGACATCGGAGTTTGGCATATTTGATAATATCTTTATTGACATTGGCGACCAGCAGTCAATAGACAACGACCTAAGCACTTACACTTCGCACCTGCAGAATATGAAGCAGCTGTTAGAAACTGCCGACGAGGGAACCCTCTTTCTGCTTGACGAACTGGGCGGTGGTACCGAACCCCGGTCGGGTTGCGCCATTGCCGAGGCACTGTTGGAAGAGTTACATCGCCGCCATGCCTACGGGGTGGTGACTACCCACTATGCCGATCTTAAACTGCTGGCTGACAAATGTCCCGGTATTCGCAATGGTGCCATGCTGTTCGATACCGAGCGGATGCAGCCGCTGTATAGGCTTTCGATAGGTCATCCGGGTAGTTCCTTTGCCTTTGAGATAGCACAGGGCATAGGATTTCCCGAGGAGGTGCTCAAGGCGGCCAGCGAGAAGGTTGGAGGCGAGATGCTCAATTTCGAACATCAGCTGCAACAATTGGAGCTGGACAAGCAAGAGGTGGCACGCCAGCGCACCGAACTGGAGGTGGCCGACAATTTCCTGGCCGAAGTGACTGCCAAATATCAGCGGCTAAATGAGCAGCTGGAAGGCCGCAGGCACGAGATACTAAGCAACGCCCGCAAAGAGGCGCAGCAGATATTGGCTGATGCCAACCGCACGGTGGAACAGACCATCAGCGACATCAAGTCGGCACAAGCGGAACGCGAGCGTACACTTCAGGCACGCCAGCATATGAAGGCTGAGGCCGAACGATTAGCTTCGGCCCAGGAACAACACGACGAGATGTTGGCAGAGGTGATGAAAAGTGGCCCTCTGGCAAAGGTTCAGTCGCAACCCCAAGACAAAGGGCATAGCACATCTGACGAAGAAGGTGACACCTCACAGCCGTTAACGGTGGGCAGCATAGTGCGCATTGACGGGCAGGACACTTTTGGCGAGGTGGTAGAAATAAAAGGAAAGAAGGCTGTGGTGGAAAGCAACAGCATACGCATGACAATTGCCCTCAGCCGGCTTACGGCCACGAAGAAAAAGAGCATCCCGATTGACAGGACTAGTATGCAGAACAGCCGTTCCCAATCTATTTATGACGATATCAACGAGAAACGCAAGACTTTCAATCCCACCCTTGACCTTCGAGGGCAAAGGGCTGACGAGGCTATGGAGCATTTGCAACACTTTATGGATGATGCACAACTGCTCAGTGAGAAAGAACTGCGAATACTACACGGCAAGGGCTATGGTATCTTAAAACAGATAATTAGGGACTACTTGGCAGGCAATAGAGATGTGCAGTCGTTTCACTCGGAGCGGCTGGAGTTGGGTGGCGACGGCATCACTGTGGTACACCTGCGTTGACGAGCCAGCAAACTCATCCCTGTGCCCGATTCAAGAGGTTGATTCCGACTCGTCCATGACGGTTTGGGATTCATTTTGTGTTACGTATTATATAGATAGAATCAGTATTAATTGTTGAATGAGTCGTCGCTGAAAGTGCCGATAGTGGAGCGACAGACCTTTATTTACCCCAATCCAACC
Source organism: Bacteroidales bacterium (assembly GCA_017428115.1). Classification (GTDB taxonomy): domain Bacteria; phylum Bacteroidota; class Bacteroidia; order Bacteroidales; family P3; genus Colimorpha. The sequence goes on from JAFRRK010000051.1 coordinate 7,493, forward strand.
CACAATGTTGCGCAGGCGTTCTCCTGCTTTGTAATGGGCAGCGTGGGGGCAGAGAGGGAAAAATATTATTGTTGTTGGGAAAATTATTGAGAAATAAGGTGTATTTTTGCAATGTAAAAAAAGAATCAAGAATTATTAATATTAAAACCCAATACAATGAAAGTTACAAAGTTAATTATGCCCCTGCTGGCTGTAATGATGCTTGCGACGGGCTGCACAAAAGAGTATTATGGCTCGCAAATCCAGACTTATCAGTTCAATGTGAACCCGGCCGACTGGGTGCGCAATCAGGGTCCCAACCTTCCAGGTGCCGACAATTATCTCTATTGCGAGAAGAGTATTCCTGCCATCACTGAGAATGTGTTCCAGAACGGCACGGTGCAGATGTATTGCTGGAATGTTTACGATTCGCAGAACAATCTAGGCGCATGGAATACGCTGCCATTTGTCTATCCCTTAGAGGTTAAACTAACCAACGACGATGGTAGCACTAGTACGATTATAGTGCCGGAGAACCTGCGTTTTGAGTGGGAACTTGGCAAGGTGACTATCATTATACAGGACCTTGACGGATACGACCCCGAAAGTATGGAGTTGGCAGGTCCTATCAGCTTCAAGGTTTGTGTGACCCGCAATATGTAGGCACTTCCTGCTGTCAGACAGCAAAAAAAAAGGGCAGTCTATCAAGAATAGGCTGCCCTCTTTTTTATTACTCCCTATTGTTGGTTAGAGGTGTTTTTTGTATGCCTTCATCGTATTCTCGAGGAGAGAAACGATGGTAAGGGGGCCAACACCGCCCGGCACTGGTGTCACCCAGCTGCAAAGCTTGTCGACCTCGCTGTGCTTCACATCGCCAATGATACGGTAGCCGCTCTTCTTGCTCTCGTCGGGTATGCGGTGTATTCCCACATCAACCACTACGGCACCCTCTTTCACCATGTCGGCGGTAATCATTTCGGGCTTTCCGATGGCCACAACCAATATGTCGGCTTGACGGGTCAATTCGGCCATATTCTTGGTCTTGCTATGGCACATGGTCACTGTGCAGTCATATCCTTTGCGTGAGAGCAGGTTTGCCACCGGAGTGCCTACGATGTTGCTGCGACCCAGCACTACGCAGTGTTTGCCAGTGGTCTCCACGTTGTAGCGTTTCAGCAGCGTGCAGATGCCCATGGGAGTGGCGGGCACAAAGGCATCCTCGCCCAGCACCATGCGCCCTACATTGATGGCGGTGAATCCGTCCACATCCTTATCGGGCGAGATGGCATTGATGACATTCTGCTCGTTGATATGCTTGGGTAAGGGGAGCTGAACGATGAATCCGTCTATCTCGCTGTCGTTGTTCAGGAAGTCGATGGTTTTCAACAACTCAGTCTCTGATATAGTTTCGGGGAGACGGTATACTGATGATGTAAAGCCGACCTCGTGGCTCGACTTCTCCTTGTTGGCAACGTACGTTTGGCTGGCACCGTCATTGCCTACTATTACGGCTGCCAAATGGGGCGGGCGGAGTCCTTGGGCGGTCAGCTGGCGTACCTCGTTGGCTATCTCTTCTTTTATCTGCAAGGCCACTGCCTTGCCATCAAGTAGTTGGAACATGATATGTTGTTTTTTTGTTTGTTCGATTATATCGCTCGTTCTCTCTCTCCACAGCAATTGAGCAAGCTTGGCTGCATTGGGATGGATGAAAACGTAGGTTGTATTGTTTAGGATTACTAATGGACTGAGGAGTATGCCCCTTCAGCCTTGAGCCAATCATCTCCTTCTCCGAGGCATTAGAGGCATACGGCCTTTGGTACTCACCGATTTCATCATCTTGCGCGTTTCCTCAAACTGTTTCAAAAAACGGTTTAACTCCTGGATGCTTCGGCCGCTGCCGGCGGCGATGCGCTGTTTGCGGCTACCGTTTAGGCATCCGGGGTTGCGACGTTCATAGGGCGTCATACTGCCAATCATGGCTTCAATAGGCTTAAAGGCGTCGTCCCCAATCTCCACATTCTTAGTCACCTTGTCCATGCCGGGAATCATGCCTAACAAGTCCTTCATGCTGCCCATTTTCTTTATCTGCCCCACCTGAGAGAGGAAGTCTTCGAAGTTATATTCGTTATGAATCAGTTTCTTCTGAATCTTGCGAGCCTCTTCTTCGTCATATTGCTCCTGCGCCCTTTCCACCAGCGAAACCACGTCGCCCATGCCCAGTATACGGCTGGCCATGCGGTCGGGGTGGAAAACGTCAAGGGCATCCATTTTTTCTCCAATGCCGATGAATTTGATGGGTTTCTGCACCGTGTAGCGGATAGTCAGTGCTGCACCGCCACGGGTGTCGCCATCCAGCTTGGTGAGCACCACTCCGTCGAAGTCGATGCGCTCGTTGAAGGCCTTGGCCGTGTTCACGGCATCCTGACCGGTCATTGAGTCCACGACAAACAACGTCTCCTGCGGATTGAGGTTTTTCTTCAAGCTCGCAATCTCGTCCATCATCTGCTCGTCCACAGCCAGACGGCCTGCCGTATCGACGATTACCACATTATATCCCCGTAGCTTAGCTTCCTTGATGGCCTTTTGGGCAATGTCCACGGGGTTTTGGTTGCCCTCTTCGGTGAATACCGGCACACCTATCTGCTGCCCCAGTGTCTGCAATTGGCTGATAGCGGCAGGGCGGTACACGTCGCCAGCCACCAGCATCACAGTCTTGTTCTTCTTGTTTCTGATATAGTTGGCCAGCTTGGCACTGAAGGTTGTCTTACCAGAGCCTTGGAGGCCTGCTATCAGCACTACCGCCGGACTGCCTTTCACATTGATGTCCACTGCCTCACTACCCATCAGCTCGGTCAGCTTCTCGTGCACTATCTTCACCATCAGTTGTCCGGGCTCGATGCTTTGGATAACGTTGCGGCCCATAGCTTCGGCCTTTACTTTGTCGGTAAATTCTTTAGCTATTGGGTAGCTCACATCAGCGTCAATCAGTGCTTTTCGCACCTCTTTGACAGTCTCGGCAATGTTAATATCAGTAATTCTCCCCTTGCCCCTAAGCGTATGTAACGCTTTCTCTATCTTGTTACTAATGCTTTCAAACATAACTTTTCTTCACATTATTTAAAAATGCAAATTTACATTTTATTTTTCATTTGTGCAATTTTTTATGCTAAAATAATCCTGTTATGGATTATCTTTTTACTGTGGTTTGAGAAGTTGATTTTCTTCATAAAGTGATGTGTTTTATTATTACAAATGTCTGTATTCTAATCCTTCCCATCAAGGGGTGATACATGCATCCATCCCTATTGTCATCGTCATCGTCATCATGTCCCACTATGTGCCGCTTTTTTTATTTCAAAAAGTGGCACCCTAATTTTTGTCCTTTTTCGGTATAATTATAGCATACGGACGACAGCGCCCATTTCAATCGCTCCCACCATCTCTTCGTCATGCCTTCGCCGTGCCTTCGCTTCCGGAGACGAAAACAGGGCGAAGGCAGGAACAAGGCAGACAGCCTCTGCCTCAAAACATCCCGACTGAGAAGTCGCATGGCTAAAAACGACTCGGAATGTATGTCGGTCTTTAGTTGTCAAACTTTAGTCTTTTCATTAGAGTAAAAATATATTTAACTATAAAAATAAAAAAAAATAGTATTTTTGCATCATAAATATAAACATTATGAAACAGTATAGAGTAATCCTAATTGTCTGTTTTTTAGGATTGTTGGTGTTTGGAGGGGATGCTGAGGCCCAAGGGTTGTTTGGCGGTAGGCGTCGCGACAGGGCTCGCCAACAACAATCACGCAATGCCAAGGCGAATACAATGCCCGTTATGGTCAATGGCGAGAAGTTTGATATGCTTTTGGTGCGAGGTGGCTCGTATATGATGGGGTGCGACCCAGAGTATTGGAGTACCTCGGCCAGAGAGTTGACCAATGGCTTTTATGGTGTTCGTAAACAGGGTATGTCAGTCTTAGATTCAGGTCCGAAAGGCAAGAACGACGAGGTGCCGCGCCATGGGGTGTCGGTGAACAGTTTCTATATGGGGCGATATGAGGTGACACAGGCACTATGGAAGGCGGTGATGGGCTACAACCCATCTAACTATGTGGGCGATGATTTGCCCGTAGAGCAGGTGAGCTACGGCGAGGTACAAACTTTTTTGGCCAAACTGCGCGAGCTTACGGGCCTTCCTTTCAGGCTACCTACTGAGGCGGAATGGGAGTATGCCGCCCGAGGAGGGGCAGAGTCAAAGGGCTATACTTATGCCGGAGCGAATGAGTTGATGCACGTGTCGTGGACACAACTCAACAGCGGCGATTCTACCCATGTGGTAGGCGGATTGGTGCCTAATGAATTGGGATTGTATGATATGACGGGCAACGTGTGGGAGTGGTGCAGCGATTGGTATGCCGAAGACACCTATGCTTGGGATGTCGCATCGCACTACGATGTTCCCACCCATGTGAAAAATAGGGAACAGCTGTATCAGTATTGGACCGATATGGGCGAGCCACGTAATATTATAGAGAGCATATCTGAGACCACTTCGCCCCAGGGACCGGCAACTGGGGAGACTAAGGTGGGGCGTGGTGGCTCTTGGGCCGATGTGTCGGAGGATGTGAGGGTGTCCTATCGAAACTTTTGGCAGCCCAATATGCGGCTCAGTGTGTTGGGCTTTCGGCTGGTGCTCTCGGCCGACAGTGTGCCTGCATCAGGATGGATGCCAAGCCAATATGTGATAGACTCGTTGGTGGATGGTAAAGCTTACTCTTCGACTACTACCGAGAGTATTGCCCGACTGGCAAATGGGTCTTTGGAAGGCCTTTTCAGTGTGTCTCCAACGCAGCGTGTACGCTTCTCGAAGGGCAACCTGCAATATAACGCAGTGGCCGAGCAATGGCGTTTTGCTGAAAACCAGTATGACATTATCGGGCTTGACAATGTGGATATTGGCAGCCGTTATGCAGGTTGGGTGGACCTTTTCGCTTGGGGCACAAGCGGCTATCGCGGCAGGCCACCATATTACTATTCTGCCTACAACTCCAACTACGGCAATGGCAACCGCAATATTGACCGTACTAGTTACGACTGGGGTGTATACAATGCCATCAGCAATGGTGGCAATAGGCCGGGACAGTGGCGTACATTGTCGGTGAACGAATGGGCGTATATGCTAATGCGTAGGCATAATGCGCAGATGCTCATGTCGTCAGCAATGATTAACGAACACCAAGGTATGTTGTTGCTGCCCGACAACTGGCTGGAATTAGGAGGTGACACGTTGCGCGAGGGCATGGTGTATATTTTCAATACAAAACAATGGAGTATGCTGGAACGTGCAGGGGCTGTGTTCCTGCCATGCGCGGGATATGCCAAGATAATGTGTTACTATTATGGGGTGCCGTTGCCTGGGCAATCAGAAGAGATGATTCCGATGTTCAATTGCGGGTTGGATCAAAGCTTGGGCAGGGTGGTGACCGCCAGCATGATGCCCGAACAGGCCGAAGCTGTATGGGGTGATGGAGCGATGAATGCTACCCAGGCAAGGTGGGAGGCTTTAAAGAACTATCGTCCACCCGTGGAAAGCGAAGAGGGGCTAGGTTATTACTGGACTACGATTCATTTCAACAAAGAAACAGCCATGGGCTATTGCTTCAGCTTTGGCAGGATGGGATACATTATGCCGTTGGAACGGCTTTCACGGCTGTCGGTGCGTCTGGTGCAGGACGAGTGAGCCTTAAAGATGTAGATTCCATTTTTTCTTCGTATATTTGCATTTTGCAAATTGTTGGCAATTTATGAAGAAGTGTTTGATAATTATAGTGTTGGCTGTTTTGGCGTTCCACCAAGGGATGTTGTGTGCCCAGAATTTTCCTTTTCAGGACACCTTGCTGAGTGTGAACGAGCGGGTTGAAGACCTGCTGTCGCGTCTTACTCTCGACGAGAAACTCTCGATGATGGAGCATCGCAACCCCGCTATCCCCTCGTTAGGGCTGCCCGCCTACAGCTGGTGGAACGAGGCCCTGCACGGTGTGGGTCGCAACGGACTGGCCACCGTGTGGCCCATGCCCATTGCGCTGGCGGCAACGTTCAACGATGAGATGGTGCAGAGTATATTTGAATATGTGGCCTACGAGGCTCGGTTAAAATACCTGTTGACCATTGCCGACACACAGGCCGTAATGCTCAAAGAGCCCACCGACTATACCGGCCTCACCTTCTTCACGCCCAATATCAATATCTTTCGCGACCCCCGCTGGGGACGTGGCATGGAGACCTATGGCGAAGACCCTTTCCTCACGGCCAAAATGGGGCTGGCATGTGTGAATGGGTTGCAGCACAACTATCTATTCGGCAGTGACGAAGAGGTTGACACGGTGCATCTGTCAGCAGCTGCCTGTTTGAAACATCTGGCTGTGCACAGCGGTCCCGAAGGGGTGCGGCATGAGTTTGACGCCAGGGTGTCGCCTCGCGATATGTGGACCACCTATCTGCCTGCTTTTGAATATATCATCAAGAATAGCGACGTGCAACAGGTGATGTGCGGCTACAACCGCCTCAACGGCGAGCCCTGTTGCACCAATAAGGAATTGTTGATTGACATATTGCGCCACAAGTGGCACTACGACGGGCTGCTGGTCACCGACTGCTGGGCGCTGAACGACTGCTGGGAACGCGACACCGTCATCCCCCGCCACAAGACCCATGTCTCCGCCGCGCTCACCGCCGCCGATGCCTTCGGCAGTGAGGTAGACCTAGAGTGCGGCAGCGGACTGGAAGCACTGCGCACGGCGATAGACTCAGGCTATATCAGCGAGGAGGTGGTGAACAAACATGTGCGCCGCATCCTGCGTACCCGCCTGCGGGTGATGGAGATGAGCCCAACGGGTTTGATGAAATACACCGATTACATCCCAGCCAGAGTGGCGGCAAACTCTTTTGTGCTACTGAAGAACCACAAAGACCTCCTGCCCCTGAAGCAAGGCACCCGCATCTATCTGGCCGGACCCAATGCCGAAGACACCGTCATGCCGCTTGGCAACTACAACGGCACTCCCCGCCACACGATAAGCATCCGCGAAGGATTAGGACTACTGTTCACCTTGGTAGACTCACCCAAAGAGGCGGAAGTAATTGTGTATGCCGGTGGACTGAATCCCCAACTTGAAGGCGAGGAGTTGCCCGTCGACATGCCCGGATTCTACAAAGGCGACCGCACACGCATTGAGCTGCCCGAAGACCAACGCCACGAGATACGCAAACTGCAACGCAAACACCGCCCTGTTGTCCTGCTGCTGTGCAGCGGCAGTGCCATAGCACTCGACAAGCAAACGCTCAAATGCGATGCCATCATGCAGTGCTGGTATGGAGGACAGGAGATGGGCGAGGCTGTGTGTGCCTCGTTGGCCGGGCTGTACGACAACTTCGGGCGGTTACCCGTCACCTTCTACAAGGGCACGCAGCAGCTGCCCCCGTTCGAAAGCTACGACATGAAAGGTCGCACCTACCGCTACATGGTCGAGAAACCGCTCTACCCCTTCGGCTACGGACTGGACTATGCCCAATACCGGCTAGAGAACGTCCGCTACGAGGGGGGCAAGGTGCTCGGAGTGGTTAGGACGGTGACAAAGCCACGTGTCACCCCTATATTCCACAGCACCACCGTGGTGGAGGTCTACCTCAAAGGCCCCAACAGCCAAGAACCGCTCAAGCAGCTGGTGAGCTTCAAGCGGATAGCCGTTGACGAGAAAGGCTACCAAGACTTCGAGATAGAAATTGACTCATACTGGCTGCGACAATTCGACGAAAGCACCCAAGAAATGTCACCCCTGCCTGAGGGCAGCAAACCAACTCTGCTGATAGGCTTCAGCAGTGCCGACAAAGACTTAATAGAACTTAAAGAATCAGAGTGATCGGAAAACTCAGATTACTCAGAAAATCCAGAAATAAACACAATATCATGAAAAAACAAGATTGGATAGTTGTCCTTGTCGTGGTGGTCATATTGGCCCCATTCTTTATCCCTGCCACAGGATTCTTCTCATGGTTCGAATCTGCAACCAACGCACACCCCTTCATCATGGCGTTCTTCAAGTTTGCCATCCTTGCCACCTTTGGCGAGATGCTCGCCTTGCGCATACGCGAAGGTGTGTACAACAAAAAGGGCTTCGGTGTGCTGCCCCGCATGATGGTGTGGGGTTTCCTAGGCATGTGCATTGCTATGGCTATGATTATCTTCAAGAGCGGTGTGCCAGCCTTCCTCGAAGCTGTGGGAGGCTGTGAAAAAGGCTCTTTGGCAGCCATTTTCAAGGCCTCCGAACTCACTTGGGGCAAATTGGGCATAGCCTTTGCCGTCAGCGTGCTGATGAACACCATCTTCGCACCAGTGATGATGACTTTCCATAAATGCACCGATATCCACATCCTTGAGAATGGTGGCACTGTGGGCGGACTTCTGCACCCCATGCACATGCGCGACATCTTCGCCAACAAGATAAACTGGGATGTGCAGTGGAATGTGGTATTCAAGAAAACCATTCCCCTCTTCTGGTTTCCGGCACACACCATTACCTTCATTCTTCCGCCCACATTCCAAGTGCTCTTTGCAGCTTTGCTTGGCGTGGCGCTCGGACTCATCTTAGCCCTTGCTGGAGGAAACAAGAAATGAGGAAGATACTAGTTGTCCTAGTACTACTAGTATCACTAGTTAGACTAGAAGCCCAGGAGGGCTTTTCTCTCCAATGGCACGGCTTCGTTAATCCACACTACTATGCCGACAGCCGCAGCGTGGTGGGCGGGCGTGAGGACATGATGCTCTTCTACCCCAAGCCCATCGAGCGCGACAGCCTTGGCCGTGACATCAATGACGGTTGGCAGGCCAACATGCTTGCCATCACTGCTCGCATAGGACTTCGTGTGAATGGCCCTGAAATGCTAGGCGCTGGTACCTTTGCCTATATCGAAGGCGACTTCACCGGCAGTACCAATGCCACTATCAACAACCTGCGCCTCCGCCATGCCTATTTCCGTATGAATTGGGACAAACATGAGCTTACCGCTGGGCAGTATTGGTACGCCATGGTCGTTCATGAAATTATGCCCATGACCAACCCGCTGAACATGGGGTCTCCATTCCATTGCTATGCCCGTCAGCCTCAAGTGAGATACAGTTTCTTCCCTACAGGCAATTGGGAGCTGGTGGCAGTGGCGCAATGGCAGCTCGACAACATGAGTCAAGGCCTCCTCAACGGCACACCTGCCTCCTCCACACTCTTCTCACGGCACAGCCTCCTGCCTGAATTAAATGCCCAGCTGCGCTACCGTAGAGGCGGCCTCTTTTTGGGTGCTGCCGCCAACCTCAAAAGCATACAGCCTATGGTAAACACCGCTGGCACCGCTTCGCCTCAGCAATTGCACCACTCCTTCACCTACTCCCTCTTCGGCAGCTACCGCTTCGACGGCTTTACCGTCAAAGCACAGACCCTGCTCAACAACAGCCTTTACGAAGGGTGCTCACTCGGCGGATACTTGATGCTGACCGACGGCTCTTTCAGCGACTGGCACTTCAACACTGTGTGGATGGACATAGAACGTAGTGGTGGACACTGGCGCCCCGGTATATTTGTCGGCTACGCACATAACCTCGACTATGGCAACACCGACTTCATCCACTGCTTTGGTCGTGGCCACGACTTAGCCTATCTCTGGCGCATCCAGCCACGCCTCACCTACACCACACAGAAAGGCCTCTCCTTCGTAGGCGAAGCCGAATACACCTATGCCGGGTACGAGGAACCCGTTGGTAATCTACGCCTATCATTAAGTGCCGTATATGCTTTCTAACTATCATACCCATTCCCATTACTGTGATGGCAAGGGCGAATTGCGCGATTATGTTCAGCTGGCCCTTGCCAATGGTTTTGCAGCCCTCGGCTTCTCAGGGCATGCTCCACTGCCTTTCAAAAACAATTTCTCCATCCACGATGAAGACTACCTAGCCTATTGCAACGAGGTACGTGCCTTGAAAGAAGAATATAGCCACCGTATTGATATTCGATTAGGCTTGGAAATAGACTATGTGCCAGGCGTGAACGACAATTTCCAGCCGCTCATCCAGCAGGGAGGACTGGACTATTGCATTGGCGGAGTGCACCTCGTCACCGACCCTAATGATACCGAATGGCTACACGACCACCCGGCCGAAGCCGCTGAACGTATCTGGTTTATCGACGGTCCCCGTCAGGAGACCTACGACGAGGGTCTGCAGCGGGTATTCCATGGCGACATTCGTCTTGGCGTAACGTCCTTTTTCCACCAGAGCAATGCCATGATTGAAAGCCAGCACCCCACCATTGTGGCTCACTTCAACAAGATAGTGATGCACAACCGCGACCGCTATTTCTTGGAAACAGACAAATGGTATCTCGACTTAGTGTACGAAACCATTGAACTCATCCGTGAAGTGGGCTGCATCGTAGAGGTCAACACCCGTGGCATCTATAAGAAACGCCACGACGACTTCTACCCTTCGCGCCAACTATTGCGCCACATGGCCGACAAACACATTCCTGTCATCATCAGCACCGACGCCCATTGCCCCGATGACCTCCTAAAAACCGAAGGCGCAGAGGAATACCTCCGCGCCATTCGCTATCCTGAAATCGTCTCTATCCTCCCGTAGACTATTGCTTCTTCAACTGTGCAAAGCGGTATTGGCGCATATAGTCATCCTCTTCCGACCAATATTTGGCCTTGAACAGGTCCATGCCGGTCGGGGTGATTTCGTACCAGAATTGCTCACCATTCGACAACTGCAGCAGGTGGCTGGGCATCTCGAACGAGTAGAAGAAATGAAACGTCTGGGTGTCTGCCACCCCCTTGTCGGTGGTGCGGACAAGTGTGGTATCGGCAAAGTGGTAAGTCACTTTCTTCACCGAATCATAGTAGGTGCCGGCAAGCGAGTTGATGCGCTTCTGTATCAGCAAATCCTCGTAAGCCTTCATCGGGCTCTTGTCGCCTGGGTCGTACATCCACAGGGTGTCGGCCTCTTCATCCTCAGGATTGAGGCAGACAATGATGCGCTTCCCATTGTGCTCAAGCAGCACGGCTGTGTCGCCCTCCACCCCCACGGCAGTCCACTCCTCGCCAGGGTAGGGTTGGATGACGAAGGTGTCCGTTGCCACCTTGAGCAGGGCAAACGTCGAGCCACCCTCGTGCAGGGTGCCGCCATTGAATATCGTCAAGTCGGGATTGTCGCTAACGGTGTCGGGGCTGCCCACAAAGTATTCATAGCCGTCAAACCAGCAGGTGTTGTCGAAGTTAAACGTTGCCACCTCCTCTTCCTGCGTGTGGCAGGCGGTGCAGAGTAGGGCTAATGCGGTTAGGATAGGAAATAGTCTTTTCATTTGGTAAAATATTTAAATGTTCTGTTATCAATCCGCGTAGGGGTGGAGAGACCTGTGCGGATGCGTCTCGTCCAATTGCCATGCTCATCGCGAATATAGCTGGTCACCACTGGATTGCCATTGTCGTACGACAGCTCCTCCGCAATGCGTCCCAAAGTGTCGTAGTGCGTCTCATTGCTCTGAGTGGCAAACCAATGATGCACTCCGTCGCGGTCTTGCAGGTGAGTCAAGCGACCTGTGGAGTCGTACTCGTATAGCTGCATTGAGGCATCGGGATAGGTGGTACGCACCATCCTGCCGGCATTGTCGTATTCGTATGTAAAACGCGAACCGTCGGGATAGATAAACCGGTGTAGGCGGCCCTTTCTGTCATATCGCAGGCGGTAGGTGTAGTGCTTGCCGTTGGGCGTGGTGATGCGCGCGCGGCAGGTGCGTCCGTTGTGCGAATAGTGATATGTGGTGGTCATATAGGGCTGGGTGAGACTATCGTACCGTGTGCCCGCACTATCAATATAGCACACCTCCTCTACTCGTCGGCCAAGGCTGTCGTAGCTGAAGGTGTAGCGTTGGTTGTTCTCACGGTCGCGGTAGTACAGCTCTAGGCAGTGCCCCGAGCTGTCGAAACAGGCGGCATGCTCCGATACCAGACCTTCGTAATATTCGTTATACACCTCATGTGTGACCATCGCCACATTGCCTAGCAGCTCTTCCACCTCGTTCTTGCGCAGTTGGTATTGCGACGAACGGTTGAAATCGTCAGGCATGTTCGGCTCAAAGGGGAATGGGTCGCCTTGCTCCGTGCACGAGGCAATAAGCCCTACCGCTATGAGCGTAAACAATGTGGCAATTCGCGGCATCCTATTTTACCAGTGTTTTGGTCACTACCGAGGCCAGCCTGCCTTTGGCCTGCTGCTTTAACAGCCTTTCTGCCACCTTCGACTTGCCCACCGAGTTTTTATAGCTGCTATAGAAAGCCAACATCTCCTCCGTCGCCACCTGGGCGTTGATGAGGTTGCCGTCCTCCTTGTTGGTCAGTGCGTGGCGTGTCCATGCAGCCATATATGCCACCAGAAGGTCGCCGTTCTTCGGGTCTACCAGATAGGGGTCGATTACTACACTCACATCGGGCGTGCCTGTAAGCCAGCGTACTAGAAACGAGGTGCACTCCTCGTGCTTGGGCTGGTTGAAGGCAGGGTCGACGCTCAGCAGATAATTGCAGCAGTTGAGCCCGTCCGACTCATAGTTGGCGTATTCCGACGGCCACATCTTTTCGGGCATGATGGGCAGCTGAAATTGTAACTCCTGCGCCATGGCGGATTGTGCCATGACCCATGCGACAAGTATTAAAGCTATTTTCTTCATAATACTATACTGTATTTTGTTATTTCGGTGTTGTTTTTGTGTCGTTACGTTAGTATGTCGAAAAGGCATATTATTTTATGTGGCGACAAAATTCTTCCTAATTCTTACGCCTCACTCCCTTTCCCGCTTCACTATTCTACTGCCAAACCGCCCATCGAAGTCTCCTTGTAGAGACTGGGCAGGTCGTGGCCGGTGCGCTTCATGGTGCGCACCACCTTGTCGAAACTGATGATGTGCTTGCCGTCGCTCATCATGGCGTAGATGTTGATGTCCAAAGCCCGCAATGCTGCCATGGCGTTGCGCTCTATGCAAGGTATCTGCACCAGGCCGCACATGGGGTCGCAGGTCAGCCCTAGGTTGTGCTCCATTGCCATTTCGGCGGCATACTCTATCTGTTGGGGACTGCCGCCAAACAGCTGGTTGGCGGCCACCGCCGCCATCACACACGCGCTGCCCACCTCGCCCTGGCAGCCCACCTCGGCACCCGAGATGGAGGCGTTGTGCTTGATGACGTTGGCAAAAAGCCCTGCCGTCGCCATGGCCCGGAGTATCTCCTTGTCGCTGAAATCGTGCGCCTTCTTCAGGTGGTATAGCACCGCCGGCAGCACGCCCGACGCCCCGCAGGTGGGGGCCGTCACTATCTGCCCGCCAGCAGCGTTGCGCTCCGAGGTGGCTAAGGCATAGGCTATCACCAACGCACGGCTCTGTAGCGACGGCTTGTAGCTCGACGCCCGCACATAATACTGCCGTGCCTTGCTGCGCAGGTGCAGCCCGCCGGGTATCACCCCCTCCTCACGCAGCCCGTCTGCTATTGTCGCCTGCATCACGTCCCACATCTGCTGCAGGTATTCCCAGATGCCCTCCTCCTCGCACTGCTGCACATACTCCCAGTAGGTCAACCCTTCGCGCTCGATATAGGGCAGTATCTCGCCCAGGGTGCACATGTCATACACTTGGCGCGACTCTTCGCGTGTGGTCTCGTTGCCCAGTGCGCCCCCCCCCACGCTGTAGATGGTCCATTCGTGGACGGTGTTGCCCTTGTCGTCCAACGCCTCGAAATACATGCCGTTGGTATGAAACGGTTTCACAATGTCGGGCCGCCACACTATCTCCACCGGCACGGGGGCCGCCCCGTCGATAATAGCCTTGTCGGTGCGGTGGCCACGGCCTGTGGCGGCAAGGCTGCCGTAGAGCGTAACTCGTATACTCGCCGCCTCAGGATGCTCCGTGCGGAACTGTTTGGCTGCATGATAGGGCGCCATTGTGTGGCTGCTCGAGGGCCCTATGCCCTTGCGATATATCTTCTTTATTGATTCCACTTACTAATGATAGAACTAGAAATTACAAATTGCAAAATTACGTTTTTTTTTTGACATGACAGAAAAAACTTTTCCCCTGCACTCATCTGCCCCCTTTCAGGTCAAGTGTTCTATCTATCTATTTGCAACACCACCATTCCGTTGGAGCATGGCTTCGCTTTCCCCCTCCGTTCCTCCCCCTCATCCCCCTTGGCTATAGCCCTGGCATCGCCCTGCCTTCGATATTTATACTATAATTATACTTTATATATACCTTATTTATTCTATTGTATGTAGTATATATTATGTAGTATATATATAGTATAACTGATGTATGAATAAAATATGGATAACGATGCTCCGTCCTACCTTTAGCGGTTTCTCGCCGAAAGGAGGTGGGCGAGGGGGGCGCTAGGAGTCTCGTTTACCCCGGTTAGTTCCGTGTGCTGTTCGGTCAAAGGGCATCGGGAAGTGGGGCACTTTATTGAAAAAAATATGGCAAAAATTGTGTGGTTTAAAAAATAGTTGTATCTTTGCACTCTGATTTATCAATACAATTATTTAAATAACAATCTAAAAATTAAACAATTATGCCTGCAAGAATTAGATTACAGCGCCATGGTAAAAAGAATCAACCCTTCTACCATATCGTTGTTGCGGATGGTCGTGCACCTCGGGACGGAAGATTTATCGAGAAATTAGGCACGTACAATCCCCTGACAAATCCCGCCACTATCATCCTTGATGTCGACAAGGCCGTGCAGTGGCTCAAAAATGGTGCCCAGCCTAGCGACACCTGCCGTCGTATCCTCTCTTATAAGGGTGCTTTGCTGAAACGCCATCTGCAGATTGGTGTCGAGAAAGGCGCCATCAGCCAGGAACAGGCCGACGTTAAGTTCAACGAGTGGCTCCAGGCCAAGGAGGCCAAGATTGCCGCCGCCAAGAGCGAGAACGAGAGCAAGCTGCGCGATGTGAAGAGAGACCGTCTCGAAAGCGAGAAGAAGTTCAACGAGGCTAAGGCTGCCGCCGTCGCCGCCAAGCGCAAGGCTGCTGCCGAGGCTGAGGCTGCCGCCAAGGCCGAGGCTGCCGCTGAGAGTGCCGAAGAGGCCCCCGCAGCCGAAGAGGCTCCCGCAGCTGAGTAATTTATAGTTGGTAACTAAAGAGGTAAAAACTAAAAAGTGTTCCCTGTAGGCACTTTTTAGTTTTTACTTTTTTCTTTTATTATGGCAATGTTATGACAAAAGAGGAATGCTATCTGTTAGGCAAGATTACCAAACCTTTCGGCATTAAAGGACAAGTGATCATGTTTCTTGATGTGGACACCCCTGCCGACTATGCCGATTTGGATTCGGCCTTTGTGGAGGTCAAAGGGTCGCTGGTGCCCTATTTTTTCCATGTCGATGGTATTAGTGGCAACAAGGCCACCGTCACTTTCGAGGATGTCACCCCCGACGAGGCACGCGCCTTGGTGGGCAACGACCTCTACCTACCCCTCGACTTGTTGCCAAAGCTCA
The DNA here is from genome assembly GCA_017428115.1 of Bacteroidales bacterium. Lineage (GTDB taxonomy): Bacteria > Bacteroidota > Bacteroidia > Bacteroidales > P3 > Colimorpha. The sequence goes on from JAFRRK010000051.1 coordinate 23,053, forward strand.
CGGGCAACAAGTTCTATTTCCACGAAGTGGTGGGATTTCGCGTCGTGGACGAGGAGTATGGCGATATCGGCGTCATCGCCTCCGTCATTGATTATCCCGCCCAGCCCTTGTTTCAGATAATGAATAATGGCACCGAAATACTTGTTCCTATCGTCGACCCAGTGATTGTAAAAGTCGACAGAACGTTAAAAACTATTTTTATTAAAGCTCCTACGGGTTTGATTGACTTGTATATGCGGGAATAATTAACAAGCTGTTAATATTTTTTTGATATTAATTGCAAAAGTATACGTACTTTTGCACTTCGAAATACTACAGAGTGTTATTTAGGAACTAAATTTTTTGTATTATGGAGAAGAAAGAAGTCACACCCGAGAAGACCTGTTATTCGGCCGAGGAACTGCAGTTTTTTAAAGAATTGATTCTTCAAAAAAGAGAAGAAGCCATCAAAAATCTTCAGCTGCTCAACGAAGCAGTGGCAGGCAGTTCAAATGATGTGAACGACACTGCCCCCACATTCAAAACCCTGGAAGAGGGCAGCAACGTGCTATCGAAGGAAGAAAATTCCCGTCTGGCGGCCCGCCAACAGAAGTTCATAAAAGACCTCGATGCCGCCTTGGTGCGCATCGAGAACAAGACCTATGGCATCTGCCGCGTCACAGGCAAGCTCATTCCCAAGGAACGCCTGATGATTGTCCCCCACGCCACGATGACCATCGAGGCAAAGATGCAGGAAAAGAAACGTCGCTAAACCCCGTATTTTTCATAATAATTCCCAGGCAGGGCCTCGAGTGGGGCCCTGTTTTTTTAGTATTGTGAACCATCAGTCGCACTATTGCCTCTGCGTCAAGTGCTTCCGCATGTAATTCTGTTCTAGGGATAGGGTACCCCATACCGCGACCCTTTCTTGATTAACCTTACCTCGCATTTCGCTTCTGTAGGTAGACGCTCGTTTGCTATTCGGTCAGCGCCTGTTCTCTGTTAATAGTGTCGGAGAACTATAATCGTCAGATTTGATGTGGATAAAGGGGACAATGGAGCTACTAATAAAAACCATCGGATGATGACTGGTACAACCTCTTCTATTCCTTTTGTTGAAGCCTATTCTGCCGGCCATCAAGGCGGTAAAACTCCCTAACGCATCTAATGGGTATCGGTACTATATGCCAAACTGCTGCCGTCTCATGCGTGGTGTGGTATAGGAATGGCTATTGGAGTGACTTTATTTCGTCAATAGACAGGCCTGTTGCTTGGACAATGGTCTCTGGGGGTAGACCTAGCTGCTTCATGTTTTTAGCTACTTGTTGCACACCTTCAGCGCGTCCTTCAGCACGTCCTTCAGCGCGTCCTTCGGCGCGTCCCTCAGCTCGTCCCTCAGCACGTCCTTCAGCTCGTCCTTCAGCACGTCCTTCAGCGAGGCCTTCAAGACGGGCGGTGTCGAGGACATCGTTTTCTACCATCAGGTCGGTGATATGGTGTTCGTAGATGCGCTTCTCTTTGTCGCTCATGTTCATGTAGAGGAGTTTTTGCCTTGCCTCTTGTAGGCCGGGTGCCTGTGTGTCGGAGTTTATTTTGCCGTTTTTGAGATAGTCAATCCATTCTTCAAGGGGTGTGGTGGCCACTTGGTTGAACTCGTTGACACGGATGATGTAGTATTCGGGGAATACCTGTTGTGGGGTGCGCATCTTTAGGGTGTCGGCCTCGTAGTTGGTGATTTCGAGGGTGTCGTTGGTATGGACGCCGGTGAAGGTGGTGATGCCGTGGTAGAGGTAGTCCTTTCCTTTGCCTATGGGGAAGTAGACGATGTTGATGGAGTATACTTTTCGAACTTTTTCATAGCGGTCGCCTAGGTGCATGTTGTCTGTAATGACTTTGGAGACGCCGTAGAGGATGCGCTCGAGGTAGTATCGTTCGCGAGTGAGTTGCACTTCGACGATGATGTACTCGCCTTTGCTGTTGCGAGCCATCACGTCCACGCGGTTGTTCTTGTCGGTCGCGGCCTCTTGGTTGCCTTCGCTTTCAAGTATTTCTTCGATGGTCACTTTTTCGCCTATGAGCACGGTCATCAGCCCTTCGAGGACGTCGAAGTTGGCCTTGTCGCGAAGCATGCGCTTGGCAGCCCAGTCGAATCGTATATATTGTTCGTTAATCATATAGATGTAACGTGGTTTTTAGTGATATATTGTGTCAAGAAGGATTCTTTTTCGTTTATGGCGATTCTTGGGATAAGGATTTTGGTATTAGCCTCTCAGGTGGTAATCTGTTACTTTTAGGCTATACCTTCGGTATGGCGGCGAGGAGGCGCTGGGTGTAGGGGTGCTGGGGGTGGGCGAAGAGTTGGTCGGCGGGGCCTTGCTCTACGATGCGGCCTTGCTGCATGACTAGGATGCGGTCGGA